>JAQVPT010000132.1 GCA_028701945.1 Bacteroidales bacterium | reverse complement strand
AGAATTGCTACTCATATAATTGCGTTTGAAGGAGATTCTGAAGTCGTAGTTTTTGAAGGAGGTTTTACTGAATATGAAGAAAATAAAAAGAAAAGATTGGGTGATGTAAACCCGAAACGGATAAAATACCGTAAACTAATATAAAAATTGTTTCTTCATTTTTGATAATTAGCTTTATATCAACATATTATACTTATGAAAGTAATAATAAACAAATTAATAAAGCTCAAAGTTATTTTTACATTTATTAGCATAATTGTAGGCGTGCCACTATTTGCACAAATTTCATTATCCGAAAAAGACAGCCTGCTAAATGAATTATTATTTCAAGAAGATACAAGTAAATCAAAAATATATTCAAAACTTGCATATATTTACCTTGACTCAAGCGGTAATAAAGCAGTAAATTTTTCCGAATTAGCTCTTAAATACGCACAAAAATCTAATAACATAAATGATCTTGCTTATGCTCATATTATGCTTGGTTCATCTTATCTAGCAAAAAGTAATTATTCAATGGCTTTAGATGAATTTGTAAACGCAGAAGTTTTTGCTAAATCCCAAAACAATTCTTTTCAATTACACACTATTTATAACAATATTGGCATCATTCACAAAATTGGCGAAAATTATAAACTAGCTTTAGAATATTACAGTAAAGCTTTATATAATGCTGATATTTGCAATGATTTACACAGCGTTATTCAGACATATAATAATATTGGTAATATTTATGTTACGATAGACGATTTAAACAGCGGATTAAAGTACTACAAAATTGCTTTAGAAAAATGTGAGAGTTCTGATGAATTTTGCCCCCATTTACCACTAATTTACAATAATATAGGCTATGTGAATTTCATAAATAACAACAACTCTCTAGCAATGAAATCTTATAATCAAGCCTATCACATATTAGACAGTATTGGTAACAATTATGCAATGGCGGTAATTTTAAATAATCAGGCAGAAATATTAATAAAAGAAAAAAAGTATGATGACGCAGAAAAACTAATATTCAAGGCAGATAGCCTACACAATACCATGGGTTATAATGATTCCCGCCAAAATTTGTATTACACATCTTTTCAACTTTACAAAAATTCTAACCAATACGTTAAAGCATTAAATTTCCTAGAATTGCACCATAATCTAAAAGATAGTATATACTCACTTGAACTAGCAGCAAAATTATCGGAAATTGAAACAAAATACGAAGTTGACAAAGTAAAACTTCAAAATAAAACGAAGGATTTTCAGATAAATCAACAAAAGGACATTAACATAGCATTAATTATCGTAATAATTATTTTCTCAATATTATTGATTTTCTTAATAATTTTATTTAAACAAAAACTAAAATTGAACCGCATTTTATACTTAACTAACACCAAGTTAAAAGAAAAAAGTTCAGAGATATTATCAAACCTTACTTATGCCAGAAAAATACAATTAAACTTAATGGGCGAGCAACAAAATTACGCAAACCTAAACTATTTTGTATTTGATAAACCGCAATCAGTGGTAGGTGGCGATTTTTATCTAATCCGCAATAAAGGAGATAAGACATATATTGCACTTGCCGACTCAACTGGACACGGTATTTCTGGTGGATTTTTATCAGTTCTAGGAGTTGAATTTTTATCTCAAGCAATAGAATTATTTTCAAGCACATCTGACATACTTAACTATTTAAATAACAAATTTCACACTTATATTACTTCAAGTAATGATTTAGGAAGTGAATCTATGTGTATAAGCCTAATTTGTGTATCCAATAACAAAGTAGAATACGCAGGATCGAAGCAAAAAATATGGCATTATTGTTCTGAAACAAATGAGATAATTGAACATAAAACAAATCCCCAAATAATTGGATTAACAGCAGATAATACTTTTACTGAAAATAAAATTAACATAAAACCTAAGGATAAAATTTATTTATCAAGCGATGGATTTCCAGATCAATTTGATAAAATCAACAAAAGCAAGTACAAATATAATAGATTTAGGAGTTTGCTATTAGACCTGTCATCAAAGGATTTTGACAAATCCAGCAAGATATTGAATAATGAATTACAATCATGGAAAGGCGATATTGAACAAACCGATGATATTTTAGTAATTGGAATAAAATTTTCTTAATTTTGCCTTCTAAATTTTAAAAATGCTTGATAATTACGATGTTATAGTAGTAGGAGCTGGACACGCAGGATGTGAAGCAGCAGCAGCAACAGCAAATCTAGGGAGTAAAACTTTGCTTATCACAATTGACATGAACAAAATTGCCCAAATGTCGTGTAACCCAGCAATGGGAGGCGTTGCAAAGGGTCAAATCATAAAAGAAATTGACGCTCTCGGTGGTTATGCTGGCATTATTACTGATAAATCAATGATACAGTATCGTATGCTAAACATGTCGAAAGGCCCAGCGATGTGGAGTCCACGAGCTCAGTGCGACAGAATGGTGTTTAGTACAGAATGGCGAAATACACTAGAATCTATTGCAGGTCTTGACTTTTGGCAAGATTCTGTATTAGATTTAATTATCGAAAACAATTCTGTAAAAGGTGTAATTACAGAACTAGGTGTAAAATTTTATTGCAAAACTGTTATTCTAACAGCGGGCACATTCTTAAATGGACTTATGCACATCGGGCAAACCAAACTAATTGGTGGTAGGATATCAGAACCTTCAGTTTCTGGACTTACTGAAAGTCTTGCAGTACAAGGTTTTACGTATGATAGAATGAAAACAGGAACACCTGCAAGAATAGACGGAAGAACGGTAGATTTCACAAAATTACAAGCTCAAGAAGGAGATAAACACATTATGCCCTTCTCATATTTGCATAATTACAATCAGACATTCTTAAAACAACGCAGTTGTTATGTTGGATATACAGATCAAAAAGTGCATGAAAGTTTAAAAACTGGATTAGAAGAATCGCCTTTATATGATGGAACTATTCAAAGTATCGGTCCTCGCTACTGCCCAAGTATCGAAACAAAACTCGTAACTTTTCCAGATAAAGATAAACATCAATTATTTCTTGAGCCTGAAGGAGAAACAACAATTGAATACTATTTAAACGGTTTCTCATCATCTTTACCATTACAGGTTCAATTAGATTCTCTAAGAAAAATCGAAGGTTTTGAAAATGTAAAAATTTTCCGCCCAGGATATGCAATAGAATATGACTTCTTCCATCCTACTCAACTTTACAATACACTCGAAACAAAATTGATAAACAATTTATATTTCGCTGGTCAAGTTAATGGAACTACAGGTTACGAAGAAGCAGGAGCACAAGGCATAATTGCAGGTATAAACGCACATCTCAAAATAAATAATAAACCCGAATTTACTTTAAATAGGGATCAAGCATATATTGGAGTTTTGATAGATGACCTTGTAACTAAAGGTGTAGATGAACCATACAGAATGTTTACTTCGCGAGCAGAATTTAGAATTTTATTAAGGCAAGATAATGCAGATGTAAGATTAACAGAACTTTCATATAAGATTGGTTTAGCAAATAAAGATCGACTTGATAGACTAGAACAAAAAATAAAACACAGAGATGAACTAATCAATTTCTTTAAGAAACACAGTGCAAAACCAGAAATATTAAACACTACTTTAAAAGAACTTGGGACATCAGAATTAAAACAAAGTGTAAAATTAGAAACAATTATTTCCCGCCCTCAAGTTAAAGTAAACGACATAATTCCATTACTTCCAAAGCTCCAATTAATGATAAATAAGTTTGGAGATGGAGCACAAGAAATAATAGATGCAGCAGAAATAACAATTAAATATTCGGGATATATAGAACGTGAAAGACTAATTGCTGGAAAGCTCAAACGACTTGAAAATATTGTAATCGAAAACAAAATTGATTATAACTCTTTAAAGTCTCTATCTACTGAAGCAAGACAAAAATTAATGAAAATAAATCCAAAAACCATAGGACAAGCATCAAGAATAAGCGGTGTTTCTCCATCAGATATCAGTGTATTACTGGTTTTTCTAGGACGTTAATAATATGTTCCACGTGGAACAATCAGAAAAATATTTGTCGTTAGACAAAATAAATAAATAACGACATTCAACTATTAATAGCAAATTATTAAATTCGTATTGAAATAAAACTTAGTTTATTATGATTAAAATAGAAGGTCAAATTGTAGATGTTTTCAAGCGTGAAATATTTCCAGGGGAAATTACAATAGAAAATGATAAGATAAAATCAATTATAAAAAAGGAAACTTCAAGCGAATTTTACATTTTACCTGGACTAATTGACTCGCATGTTCACATAGAAAGCTCAATGCTAATCCCAAGTGAGTTCGCAAAACTTGCAGTAAGTAATGGAACGGTTGGAGTGGTAACAGACCCTCACGAAATAGCAAATGTGATGGGAATCGAAGGCGTAAAATTTATGATTGAAAACTCAAAATCTACACCATTAAAAACATATTATTGTGCTCCTTCATGTGTACCTGCTACCCCATTCGAAACTTCTGGAGCCATATTAAGCTCAACTGAAATAGAAACTTTATTCCTAGATTATAAATTAAAAGTTCTTGGCGAAATGATGAATTATCCAGGAGTTATATATAATGACGAAGAAGTACACGCCAAACTAAAAATTGCTAAAAAATATAATGCCAAAATTGATGGACACATTCCTGGAATAAAAGGCGATGACCTTAAAAAATATATTGCAGCAGGAATTTCAACAGACCATGAATGTTTTGACATCGAAGAAGCAATTGAAAAAATCAATTTAGGAATGAAAGTTTTAATCCGTGAAGGATCAGCGGCACGTAATTTTGACACATTATTTCCTCTAATTTCCAAATTCAATGATATGGTGATGCTGTGCACAGATGATTCTCATCCTGACGACCTTATTAAATACGGCCATATTAACAAAATATTGAAATTGGGCATAAAACGCGATATTGACATCTTTGACCTCTTAACTGCCGCTTGTATTAATCCAGTTGAACATTATAATTTAGATATCGGACTATTAAGAGAAAATGATTTTGCTGATTTTATCATTGTAGATAATTTATCTGAATTTAATATTTTAGAAACATATATTAATGGTAAGCTAGTTTTTTCACATGGTCGTATTTTATTCAACACCGAAAAAGTAAAACCAATAAATAATTTTAACGCAAGTAAAATTTCTATCGAACAAATTTCCATCGAAGATAAAAACAGACCATTAAAAATTATCGAGGTAATTGACAAAGAATTAATAACACGTTCTTTTTCACAGACATTAAAATCTGAAAATGGAAATTTAATTTCTGACACAAAAAAAGACATCTTAAAAATTGTTGTTTATAACAGATACAAAAAATCATCTAAACCCCAAGTAGGTTTCATAAATGGTTTTGGAATTAAAAAAGGAGCGATTGCAACATCTATTGCCCATGATAGCCATAATATTATTGCAGTAGGCACAAGTGATAATGAAATTTGCAAAGCAATAAACGAAATTATCGACCATAAAGGAGGATTAACTTATGTAAATAATAATGATTTTTACACACTTCCTTTAGAATTTGCTGGCATCATGACACAAGAAAACCCAAACACTGTGGCAGAACTTTACGGTAAAATAAATAACGTCATTAGTGCTAATGGATGTATTCTCACTGCACCGTTTATGACCTTGTCTTTTATGGCCTTATTAGTCATTCCTGAGCTTAAAATTGGAGACAAAGGCTTGTTTGATGTTACAAAATTTGAATTTACAGATATTTACAATTAATGTTCCACATGGAACATCGACTATTAGTTTGATTATCAATTAATTAAGTATCCAAAACATGATAGCACTCATACAAAGAGTAAAAAACGCATCAGTTGCAATAGACAATAGCGTTTATTCACAAATTTCAAAAGGACTTCTCATATTTCTAGGTATAACTCACGAGGATTCCGAGGAAGATGTAGAGTGGCTAACCAATAAAATTGTGAATTTAAGAATTTTTGATGATAAAGACGATGTAATGAACATGTCATGTATTGATATAAACGGCGAAATTATAACAATAAGCCAATTTACTCTACATGCTCGAACCAAAAAAGGAAATAGACCTTCTTACATTGACGCATCAAATCCGAAAATAGCCGAACCATTATATCTGAAATTTATTGAGAAACTAGATACTCTCTGCGATAAAAAAACATTTACTGGCGAATTTGGTGCAAATATGCAGATAAATCTCTGTAATGATGGTCCTGTTACGATTATAATCGATTCTAAAAATAGAAAGTAATAAACCAAATGAAATATAAAGACATTAGCACTTGGAATAGAAAAGAACATTTTGAATTTTTTAAAGATTTCGACGAACCATTTTTTGGAATCGTTGCTGATATTGACTGCACAGATGCTTACTACTACTGCAAAGAAAATAACATTTCATTTTTTTCGTATTACCTCCACAAAGCTCTGGAAGCAGTAAATACAATAGAAGAATTTCGCTATAGATTAGTTGATGATAAAATTGCTATCTATGATACAATACATGCTGCCGTTACAATAGGCAGAGATAATGGAACATTTGCATTTACATTTATAGAGTTCTCCCCCAAGTTTAGCGAGTTCAACAAAAATTTACAAAATGAAATCAAAAAAGTAAAAAAGTCATCTGGATTATTTATGTACGAAGATAAAACTAGAAAAGATGTAATTCACTTTTCCTCAACACCATGGATTAAATTTACTGGATTAAGTCATGCAAAACGTTTTGACAAAGAACATAGCACACCTTTGATTGTTTTTGGCCAACTTACAGAAGAGAAAAACAAAGTAAGAATGCCAGTTGCTGTAGATGTTCATCATGCGTTGATGGATGCACTTCATGTATCAATATTCTATAAACACTTGGAGAATATTCTAAAAATGTAAAAGAATAAATAGTATTTGCAAGAGCCGATTTTACTAGTGCTGAGCCAGGGCAAACACATATTTGTTTTTATCACAATAATTTCAAATGTGTTACATAACTTTTGAGTTTGAAAGTCTCATTTATTTTAAGCTTTGACTGAACGCGGTGAAAGTCAATGGTTAAAGTATGCGTTTCCCATGAGTTCAGTGCAGCTAAAACTGGTACAATAAATATCTATAAAAAAGTGTTGAAAATATTTAATAATTGATTAAAAAATTTGTTATTTTTGTATGAAGAATAAATGTGTTTTGTTAAATGTGTTATTAATAATACTTTATGACATCTGAAAACCCAATATTGACTTCTAAAACTATTCAAAACAGAATTTTTACAATTCGAGCTCTGGCAATTATAGTGGCCAGCAATTTTTCTGAAACGTATCAGGTCGAAACTAGAGTTATTAATCAAGCAATGAAAAGGAATTTTAATACAAATTTAAAGAAAAATGTGTAAATTTAACCAAAATATTAACCAAAACTGGAGCTTTATCCTAAATTAGGAGCTTCGTTAAAAAACAAAAAACTATGAAAACAAAAATCTTTTTTTTAATGCTGATTTTTATCAGCGTAAGCTGTTTATCAATTGCTCAGGAGGTCGTAGTTTATTCAGAGAACATTGACACTGACATAGAAACTTTAAACGAAAAAGTTAAGCAAGGCAGTGCTGAAGCGCAAGGAAAACTTGGCTACTGTTATCTTACAGAAACAAATGTTGAAAAAAACATCAAAGAAGCATTTAAACTCTTAACTGCTGGAGCTAAAGGAGGCGATGCACTTGCACAGTATTATCTGGGACAATGTTACTACATTGGTATCGGGACAAAACAAAACTATTCCAAAGCAGTCCAATGGTCAGAAAAAGCTGCATTACAAGAATTCGATAAAGCTTATAAAATACTCGGTTATTGCTATTATAATGGAAAGGGAACTCCTAAAGATGGAAAATTGGCAGTAAAATGGCTAAAGAAAGCCATTAATGACGAAAAAGACATTGAGTCTTTCTATTACCTGGCAAGTTGTTATAATGACGGAACGGGCATATTGAAGAACGAAGCAAAAGCCGTAGAATATTTTGCTATCGCAGCCGAAAAAGGACATATAAAAGCACAAACACAACTTGCCTATGCTTACAGATATGGTAAAGGAGTAGCACAAAATTCAGCAACTGCGGTTGAGTTATACACGAAAATTGCAGAAGGCGGAGATCAAGATGCTCAATATTTTTTAGCAACTTGTTATGAAAATGGTGATGGCGTTGCTCAAAGTGATTCAAAAGCATTTGGTTGGTATCTGAAAGCTGCCGAACAAGGAAATATAGATGCTCAAAACACTACTGGAGAGTATTATGAAAAAGGTTTAGGTATAACTCAAGATTACAATAAAGCTTTTAAATGGTTTACTAAGGCTGCTGATGCAGCAAATGTAAGAGCACAAAACAATTTAGGCAACTGTTATTATAATGGATATGGTGTAAAACTTAATTATCCTAAGGCTCTTGAAATGTTTAAAAAAGCAGCCGTAACAAAAATGCCCGAAGCTCTTCATAATTTAGCCATATGCTATTCCAAAGGACATGGAATAAAAATAAATACACGCAAGGCGGCAGAACTTCTTTTCGAAGCAGCACAAGCAGGATACGCACCTTCTCAAAATCTACTAGGGACATACTATCTCGAAGGTATAGGAGTTGAAAAAGATACGAAGAAAGCCACAACATGGTTAGCTATTGCAGCAGAACAAGGATACCCTGATGCACAATATAATTTAGCGAAATGCTACATAAACGGAACAGGCTTGCAAAAAGATAGCATTAAAGCTAAAGAATGGATGACAAAAGCTGCGAACCAAGGTCATGAAAAAGCTTCAAAAGAAGTAAAGAAAATTGACTAAGAATAAATCTTGATATTTTTAGGAGCTTCACTAAAATACTAAACATCACTTGGTAATCTTGCGTTTGAGATTGTCAAACAATACATTACAAGTATTGATATCTGTGGATATAAATCGGGAATTGTAAATGATTTTAACCGCCAGATTACTTTCGCAGTCTGATAATTTTTAAAAATCCATTTTTCTCATAACACAAAGACAAAAGAAATTAAATATTACGTTATATTGACATTAAGATAATAATACTAAAAAGCTTAAATAGGGCTTCCTCATTTATGGGTTAAATTGTTGAAAAACAATGCAATTAGTGCAAAATAAGTTTGTTTATATGATAAGTTATAGCTATATTTGTGGAATAACTTTGCATTTATGATAAACTACGAAAG
>JAQVPT010000131.1 GCA_028701945.1 Bacteroidales bacterium | reverse complement strand
AATCATCTCACAACATACGGTCTAAAACATCACCGTCGGTTGTTCCTTGCGATACAAACATATAGTTTTTTTTAGTATGTTTGCAATGTGGTTATTAAATTGTCCGATTTATAGGGGGTTAGACCACAAGGTTTTGTTAGATTGAGCGATATTGAATATTTTGTGTTGGATGAGGCTGACCGAATGCTTGATATGGGTTTTATCCATGACGTTAAAAAAATAATTGCCAAATTACCAGCTAAACGACAATCTTTGTTCTTTTCGGCAACAATGCCAAATACAATAGTTGAACTCTCTCGTAAGATTTTGAGTAATCCCATTAAAGTTGATGTAAGTCCTATTTCTTCAACTGCTGATACGCTACAACAATTTCTCTATTATACTAATAAAGATAGTAAAAGGGATTTGCTTCTTCATATTCTTGAGGATAGCGAAATTAATCAGGTATTGTTATTTGCCAGAACAAAACATGGCTCAGATAAAATAACAAAGTATCTAGAGCAGGAAGGAATAAAAGCAGCAGCTATTCATGGAAATAAATCACAAAATCATCGCCAAAAAGTTTTAAAACAATTTAAGGATAGAGAATTGAGAGTTTTGGTGGCAACTGATATTGCAGCAAGAGGGATTGATATTGAAAAGTTAAAATATGTTATTAATTTTGATATTCCGAATGTTGCTGAGACTTATGTTCATAGAATTGGCAGAGCAGGTAGGGCTGGAGATGAAGGGATTTCAATTTCCATTTGTGAGCCAGAAGAAAATACTTTTATAAAAGATATTGAGAAACTAATCAGACAGAATATAGAGGTTGAAACTGACAATCCTTTTCCACAAACTGACGTGCCGATGACTGCAAAAGAAAAATCGGCGTTTGAAAAGGAAAAAACATTGAAAAAACAGGAGTTTTTTGCTGCAAGAAATAAAAATAAAAGAAAACCAAATACATCTAAGTCTAACAAGCCTAATAAACGAAATAGATAAAAACCTTATGGATGTGTTTTTGCATAAACTGTTTTTGAAACAAAAGGTCTAAAATTATTTTGATTATTTAGAATATTCCATAAAAAAGGGTCTATGTATAAAATTTTACTCGCAATTACAATTTTAATTGTTGTCAGCCAAACTGCTAAAACACAAGAGCTTGTAACGGACCGTCCCGACCAAACGGAATCATCATCTACTGTGACTAAAAATAGTTTGCAAATTGAAGCAGGGGTATTATATGGAAATGAGGCTAAAAACACTAGAACACAAATTCTTATGCCAACTACTTTGTTTAGATTTGGATTAACAGATATTATTGAATTAAGACTAGGCGAACAAATAGAATTTAACGAAAACAAACTTAATTCAAGCTCGTATTTTGGTATAAGCGATCTAGAGTTAGGGACTAAAATACAAATCTTTAAGAAACAAGATGTTAATATCGAAATAGCTTTTTTGTCGCATCTGATTTTGCCCACTGGCTCCGATAGTATAACGAATAATAAATTTGGAGCAGTCAATAAGTTTGCATTTTCGCATATACTAAATGATAATTTTAGTATTGGTTATAATCTTGGGTATAACTATTTTGGCTTCGGTAAAGGCGACATCACATATTCTACTGTACTTGGAATTAGTTTTTCAGATAAATTAGGTTTTTATATTGAAACTTACGGTGAATTATCTGATATCAAAGATTTTAAAATAAATTTTGATACTGGCTTAACCTATTTATTCAAACCAAATTTACAATTTGATCTATCTTATGGTGCAGGATTAAATGAAAACCTTAATTATTTTGCTCTTGGTTTTAGTTGGAATATAAATTAGAATAAAAAAACTAATTCATTATGAATTTAGATTTCCCCGTTTGTGGTATTTAACTTGTATAATTTCAGCATAAAATATTAATAAAAAGGTATCTGATACAGCTTTTTTACAATAATCAAGTTAAATACTACGAATCTGCATTATCAAAATAGCCTTTAATAATTCCACGTTTTGAATTGCGAACAAAAAGGATTATTTCGTCACGTTCTTTACTTGCAGGTAGTTCCGCTTCAATATATTCGACTGCTTGGGTTACGTTCATTCCTTTATTAAAAAGGAATCTGTAAATATCTTGAATTTTATTAATTTTTTCATTACAAAAATTTCTTCTACGCAGTCCTATTGAGTTTACTCCGACATAAGCCAGCGGGCTTCTTGCAGCTTTTATATAAGGAGGGACATCTTTGCCTACGAGTGAATTTCCAGCAAGCATTGTGTGTGCTCCTATGTGGCAAAATTGGTGAATTAAAGAATTTGCACTTATATTTGCATATTCATCAACAATAACTTCTTCAGAAAGATTTACGCCGTTTACGAGAATTACATTATCACCTATCACACAGTCGTGTGCGACATGCACATAAGCCATTAAAAGACAATTTGAGCCAACAACAGTTTTACCTTTTGCTGCTGTTCCACGATTGATAGTAACAAACTCGCGAATTGTAGTATTGTCGCCTATTTCTGCAGTAGACTCTTCGCCTATGAATTTTAAATCTTGCGGAATAGCGCCTATAACAGCACCAGGAAAAATACGGCAATTTTTGCCTATTCTTGCACCTTCCATTATTGTTACACATGAACCTATCCAAGTTCCTTCGCCGATTTCGACATTTTTATTAATTGTAACAAAAGGTTCTATTACTACATTATTGGCAATTTTTGCCGATGAATTAACATAAGAAAGAGGCTGATTCATATTTAGTTTTTTTGTTTAACGATTTGTGCATACATTTCTGCTTCGCTTGCAAGTTCTGTACCAACAAACGCTTCGCCTTTCATATGTGCTATTCCACGACGTATAGGCTCTAAAAGTTGTAGTTTCATTATAAGAACATCCCCAGGCACTACTTGTCTTCTAAATTTCACATTATCAATTTTCATAAAATATGTAAGATAGTTTTCGGGATCTGGCACAGTGTTTAAAACTAGTATTCCACCGGTTTGAGCCATCGCTTCTACTTGTAAAACACCTGGCATTACAGGCTCTTCTGGAAAGTGTCCCTCAAAATAGAATTCGTCGTTAGTAACGTTTTTTATTCCTATAACATCTGTGTCGCTAAGACTCATGATTTTATCAACAAATAAAAATGGATAGCGATGAGGTAAAAATTCTTTTACTTTGTTTACATCCATTAATGGTTTTGCATCAGGACTGTATGTTGGAATTTGTTTTGATTTTTTTTCAGTTTTTTTAAATTCAATATATTTGCGTATCAACTTTGCCATTTCAGTATTGCCGTAATGCCCAGGGCGACGAGCCATAATAGACGCATTAAATCGATAGCCTGTGAGGGCTAGGTCGCCAATAAGATCGAGCAGTTTGTGACGTGCTGGTTCATTAGTAAATTGCAACTTTAAATTGTTTAGTACACCCGAAGATTGAACTGCAACGCTCGGCTTATTAAATAATTTTGCCAATCTGTCGAATTCTTCTTGTGAACTTTCTTTGTCAACTATAACAATTGCATTATCGAGATCGCCTCCTTTTATTAGATTTAAATGCAAAAGAGGTTCTAATTCGCTTAGAAAGACAAATGTGCGGCATGATGCAACATTTTTAGTAAAATCTTTAAGGTTATTTAGAAAGGCGAATTGATTAGATAGTATCTCTGATTTGTAATCAACTAAAACTTTTAAGTTGTAATTTTTATCAGGATATATGTTTATTTCAATATCTCTTTCTTCGTCAATAAAAGATAGATTTTCGTTTATTTCATAAATCGTTAATGTGGCATCTTGCTCTATTATTCCAGCTTTATGATATGCTTCGATAAAATATTTTGAACTTCCGTCTAATATTGGAACTTCGGGACCGTTAATTTCGAAAATAACATTATCCACACCTAATGCGTAAGTTGCCGCAAGTAAATGCTCAATTGTACTTATACTAGCGTCTCCTTTCGAGATTGTTGTTCCTCGCGATGTGTCTGTAACATTATCAGCAATTGCCAGAACAGATGGGTTTCCCTCAAGGTCTGTTCTTATAAAAGTATAGCCAGTGTTTGGTGCTGCCGGTTTTATGTCGAGGTTTGTAATCTGTCCAAAATGTAATCCCGGCCCCTTTAAGCTAACCTCCTTTGAAATTGTTTTTTGCTTCATATATAAGTCAACGCAAATGTTAATTTTTTAAAAACGAAACAAAGATACAATTAACTAATTAAATTGAAAGCAATTGTTAAACTTTATGCTGTTTTATATTAAATAAAACTGATATTTGTTGTAATTTGTGTTTGTGTTTTTATTTTTCAGGATGTTTAAAAAGGCTTATATTAAAAGAATTGTTAAATATTGATTAAAAGATTAAAATAATTTGCGAAAGCTGTTTTTAAGTATTTTCAAAATGTTAATTTTACAAAATTTATGGATTATATTTATCTCATATTAGGAATAATCTTGCTTCTGTTTGCGGGAAATCAGCTTGTAAAGTCGGGGTCGTCTATTGCAGAGTATTTTAAAATACCACCATTTATTGTTGGTGTTACTGTTGTTTCATTGGGAACTTCGGCTCCCGAGCTGTTTGTAAGTTTAAATGCTGCATTAGCTAATTCTCCCGATATTGCTATTGGTAATATAGTTGGTAGTAATATTGCAAATATTGGATTGGTCTTAGCACTTACGGCGATAGTAATTAGTATTCCAGTAAAAAAATCTACAATAAGATTTGATTATCCCGTTTTATTGATTGCAAGTATTCTTTTTGCCGTATTTATGGGCGATTTATTAATAACTCGAATAGAGGGAGCCATTATGATTTTTCTTATGTTGGTTTATCTTTTCCTGATTATTAAAATGAACCATAAAAAGAAAAGTGAAAAACAGACTATTATTGTAGAGGAGAAAACATCTGGGACACTGCAAAAAAGTCCGTGGATTTCTGTTTTGTTGATTTTAATAAGTTGTGGAGGGTTACTTTTAGGCTCAAATATTCTTGTTGAGGGTGCAGGAAATATTGCAAAAAATCTCGGCGTTAGTGAAAGAATTATTTCGATTACTGTAATTGCTTTCGGAACTAGTATTCCAGAGTTGGCGACTTCAATAATTGCGGCGTTTAAAAAACAGATAGATATTGGTTTAGGGAATATTATAGGCTCTAATATTTTTAATATTTTGGTTATTTCTGGTATAAGTTCAGTTGTAACACCGCTCAGTGTAAACCCAAGTACGATGAATTTTGATATTTATTTCCTCTTAGGCTTTGTTGTACTAACTGGATTGTTCTTTTTGCCGTTCAGGAAAGCCCAAATAACAAGATGGAAGGGTTTTGTTTATTTGTTTGCTTATTTTGGATATTATATAGTGCTGTTTTATAACTAATCCCGTACCTGTTCAGAATGTAAGTTAATTGCCTTGTGCTCACGGTTCGCAAAACTTGTTATCAAACATTCTGAAACAGGCACTTACAGATAAAAGAAAATTATTTTTTTACAATTTTACTAAATATCGTTTTGTCTTTTGTTTGAATTTTTACAATATAAAATCCGTTTTTTAAGAAATCGCAGTCGTGCTTTGAAATCCCATTCAAATTATTTCTATTGTATGTCTCTTTGCCGTTTAAGTCGTAAATGTAAATTGAATATTCTTTATTCATGTCCACATAAAATAATGATTCGAAAGGATTTGGGTAAATCAAATCGGAATTTACAGAATTGATATTTGCCATATCGTAAACAAATTCTAAATTATCAGAAAAAGCATTACAGCCTAAAGCATTGAATATCTCCACCATATAGCTGCCGTTGGCAGAAGGTTGATAAGTTTGTGATGTAGCTCCTGCAATTATGGATGAGTTTTTATACCATTGATAATTTTCAGCGTAACTTGAATATAAAATCCCACCATTTTCATAAATTACAGGAGTTTCTGGTGAGGGTATTATTGTAAGGTGTGTGTTTACGATACTGTCCCAACCAAGATATGAAACAACCGTATCATAATATGTCCCTTCAATTGATTGATAAGCATTTTGTAAGAAAATACTATCCCCATCACAGATTGAAACATCGACTTCTGACCCAGTGAAAAAGTTAAATCCTTTATAAAAGAAAATTGATGGTAGTCCATATTTACACGTATTCCCTCCTAGATACACTGCATTTGGTTCATAATTGCTTTCCAAGCCACTCTTGTTTGGGCTATTAATTACTGCAAGGTATTGTCCATTAGAATGTGTCGCATATATTTTTCCGTTTGGTCCGAGTTGTAAACCTTGATTTTGGTGTGCTTCATTAGCAATAGTTACAGGATTAGAAAATGGATATTCTTGTGTTATATCGTATTGTAATAGATTAGAAATGCTGTATATGTTATTTGTTACATAAAGCTTAGTTCCATCTGGAGAAAATTCTACTCCATAAGCAGCTGTGTATGATGGCGATGTTATACAATTTGATATTATTCCTGTGGATTTATTGAAATCAAAAAGTTCATAGATTCCCAAAATTTGAATTGCTAATGCAATTTTGTCTCCAGCCATGGTTGTTTTCATGTAACCAACTGCGTTTGTCCAACCATTATATTGAGGGGTTGGAGAGTAGCCTCCTTCATGTATTGTTCCTATTGCACTAATCACTGGTGTTGGATTGATTCCTTCTCCATTAATCTCGTATGCAATAAATTCGTTTGAATTCCATCTGTGTGCGATTATCCAAACACTAAAGTTATTGATGTGCATAATCGCAACTTGTTTTTCTGTTACCATTTCTTCAAGTAGAACATTTTTAGTTTCAGTAACTGCTCCTAATCCTCCATCTAAAGTCATGTCAACAATTGAATATCTCCAACCATTTTGTAAATGTTGTATAGCACTATCATCGGTTGTAAAAATATAAAATACATCTTCGCTTCCAGGCTTTTTTATAATAATAGAAGACTGTGTTGAACTCCAATGTCCCATAAGTTCAGTTCCATTATCCATAATTTCGTGATTCTTGTTATAAACCACTTGACCATCTGTGTAGAATAATAAGTTGCCTTGCATGTCACCAACTGTGGCACAACCTTCCCAACCAGTAATTTGACCACCAGTTATGCCATAAGGTACGCCATGACTAAAGTCTACGCCACAATATTCTCCAAAAAACCAATGATTGGCAGAGTTCTCTTGTGAAAATAATAATAGTGATGTTGAATAAAAAAGAAAAACAAATAATAATGATGCTTTCATTATAAGTCGGTTAATAAAACAAACTATTTTATTTCAAAAGTAGCAAATTTAATTATTTAAACCAAATGTTTTTGTTCTTAAAAACTTGGATTTATATCGTTTTAAGGTTAAGCTCTATTGTTTATTTCCTTTTTTAACATTATAATTTCTTCGCCAGCTTGCGATCCCATAGATGAATTTTCTTCGGCACGTCTTACCAAATAGGGCATTACTTCTTTTACAGGACCATAAGGAACATATTTTGCAACATTGTATTTTTCGGCAGCCAGATTAAATGAAATATTGTCTCGCATTCCATAAAGTTGTGAAAACCACATTCGTTTATCGTCATTTTTAAATTTGAGTCTCTCCATTAAATTTACCAAATTCATAACAGATTCCGCATTATGAGTACCGTTAAAAACGTCCACATATTGGATGTTTTCAACACAAACTTTTATAGCATTATCATAAGCAGCATCTGTTTCTGGTTTTGTAGAATAAATAGGGTCAGGATAATTGCCATCTTTTGCTCGCTGACGTTCTTTTTCCATATAAGCACCACGCACAAATTTTATCCCAAGCTTAAAGTTTTCGCGTTTTGCCATTTCAATTAGAAAATCTAAATAATCTAATCTGTCGTTGCGGTACATTTGCAATGTTGTGAAAACAATAGCTTTTTCACGATTGTATTTTTTCATAAAATCCAAAAGAATTTCATCAATCCTTTGCTGGTACATAAAGTCTTCGGCATCAACTAAAACACTAACATTTTTCTCCGCCGCATAAGCAAAAATCTCATCATATCTTTTTCTATAAGACTCTACTGCGGGATGGTCATTGGACACTGATTGTTCAAGGTATTCTGCTTTTATTAGACCAGTTGGTTTAAATACTGCAAATGGGATGTTTTTGTTTATTCCAACAAGATCAATAACTTTTTTAACTTCTGAAATGAGATTGTTAAAGGCAGTTTCTTCCGATACTCCTTCAATCGAATAATCTGGAATAGATTTTACATTGTATTTACCTAGTTTTTCAGATACAGGAAGGACTTCGTCAAGATTTTCGCCGCCACAAAACTGTTTAAACATAAAATTTGTGAATGGTTTAATTGGTATTCTTAGAAAAAGTGCAATGTTTAAAAATGTTTTTCCAAGAGTAACCATAAACGGTTTTGTAATTATCCGATATACAAAAAGTGCCGATTTTAGCTCTTTTTTTGTTTTGTAGGCATACGCTGTTTGTGTGTTGTTGAAGTCCATATTTTTTGATTTTATTTTTAGAACAGAATAAATTTGATTTTGTTGTGTTGCCTTTTAATTGATTAAAGAAATAATTGTTTTATTGCTTGGCTGTTTCTAAAGTATAGAAAAAAGTCTCATTTAATACTGAGCTACTTTCTTCATTTATCAAATAAATATTAAATTTATAAGCACTTGAAGGCAAAAGATTATTGCAATTAACGGTATAAATGCTATCTGTATTGTTATAAGCGGCCTCAAGAATTTGAAAATCATTATCATCCAAATTAGATAAATAAATGCCTGTTTCGGTTAACAATGAAAAACCTGCATCTCTTACTTTGTAATTTATCCTTGCACTTGTATCAGTAATATTGTTTATTGATTTGTTCTCAACAATCGGATACCCTATGCTTATGGGTAAAATTAAAGTATCTGTACTAATCATAAAATCACGATTGATGTTTATGGTTTTGGCATATAAGTAATTTTCTATAAATTCAATATAAATTTGGATTTCAGTAGCTGAGAATTTACATAAAAGCGGTCCTTCCATTAGAAATGTGTCAGTAGATGTTTTAATAAATGTAATGTCAGAAGAAACTTGAGAAGTACCATACTCATTTGAAAATCTAATGTCTGCAACAAATTTATTTGGTAAGTTGTAATTATATGGATTAATTAATATGATGTGATTCATTTGTTGTGCAGTATATTCTAAATCTTTGTTACATCCTGTTAAAGAAAGTAAAAATAAAATTATGAATGATATTATGATAAATGTTTTTTTCATAGTTTAAAATATTTGCCAACTTGCTTTAATAATTAAATCTAAA
>JAQVPT010000130.1 GCA_028701945.1 Bacteroidales bacterium | reverse complement strand
GTCTCCATTGAGGTATAATCTGCCTCAAAACCAAGTCCCATTCTTTTATAGTCTCCTACTTGCATATTTACAAGTTTTATACACTCCTGCCTGATGCTATCATAAACTGCTCTATGATTATTTACAATATAATCTACCCTAATAATATCATAAATTTCGTTTTTTGCAGCAATCTTCAGATATTTATCAGCCGCCTCACTATCTGTAAATCTAATGTGGATATTCTTTTTAATTTCAAACCCCTTAGGAACTTCAACATATTTCTTGCTAAAAATTTTCTTCTCTCTTTCTCGGGCAAATATTGGAGTTTGCGAAATAAAATCAACATAAATATCATCAGAGTTTATCTGACCTTCGTGAATAAATGCCTCAATTCGTTGATCTATTAATTCAAAGCAAGTTTCAAGCTTATCAGATATTTGCGAAAGTCCAAGAATTAATATGTAAGTATCGGGCATCACATTCATAAGTGCTTTTACTTGAATGTAAATTACAGTATCGTTTGCACCATAATAATTTGGCTGATAATACGAGCTATTTACCTCATAATCACTTAACCCCCCATTACCACCAAAAGAGGATTCCGTATTTGAAAACGAATTTGTTTTGCTTTGGAAAGCCCAATTTCCAGCACCTTGTGCAAAAGAACTTAATGTAATGGTCATCAAAACGACATAAAGGAATAGATTTTTCATAGACTGATAATTTAGTTTAAGCTCAAAAATAACTAAATATTATAAGATATGTTAAAAAATTAGAAATAATTGTAGTATCGCACCCCAACGGAGGAAAATTCTGTAATCGGAAATTGAGAATAAACAAATTTGCACATACACTTGACTTTATTTACAAATACTATTTAGTGTCTGTCCATAAAGTCAAGTGTCTGAGCTATAATGTTCGAGTTCAAGGCTTGCGAAATATTGGTAACCAGGAGTTTATTTTTGTAAATGACTGGTTGCCAATTCAAGCATAACGCAGAAATCGAACATTATAGACAGACACTATTTAATCTATTACTGCTATTTTCTTAATAATTCTCTTCCCAGCAGAACTGTTAATAATGACAAAATAAACTCCCTGTGGAATGCCTCGCAGACTAATTGTAGTATTCTGTTGCATTGTAGTACTAATAAGTATTCTACCACTTATATCGGTAATAAAAACAGAGGTTTCTTTATTTTCAGTTGAGCTTTGTGTTATCTCGATATACTCTTTAGCAGGATTAGGATAAACTTGAACAAGGGCATTTGTCAACTCCGCATAACTTGTTAGGTAATCTGGATCCCATATAGCGTCAGCCCAAGTAGGATTATCAATAAACGGATTACGATTGTACTGATAATCATGAATCGCATTGTTTCTATCAATCTCCTTTTGAGAGACAGGGTCGTTGTGATGCCAGTCTAACAACATTTTTCTTGTCCAATCAGTAAAGTCATTCCCACTAAAAGATTCACCTGACCAATTAGATATAACGTCCATATAACGAGTAGCTGAATAAAAATAAATTCGTGCAAAGTCCCCTTTATATTCATCCGCAGGTTCAAAGACAGTTCCACTATATCCAGGATAAGTGCAGGAACCTCGTTTCCCAGTACCATACGTTGTTCCTGAGCTACACTCCCCATAAGGATAATTAGAACGATAGCCGTTTACTTTCCCGTCAGTTGGCACTATATGGTGTGCATCAGATACCATTGGGCTTGCATCATTGAACCAACTCTTAGGGACAGTATGTTCTCTATTATAACAATCACAAATATTTTGATAACTTCCACATTGGTCGCTACCAAAAGTAAAAGTACAAGTAGAATACATATCCCAAATCTTACCGTCTGGACGTAAATCAGAATCCTCATATACGCTCCACAGACCATTGTATGAAACAACACTATGCCCATCAATAATATTATGGAGAGATTGTCGTAATGCGTCTCCTTCTAAGCCTTCTGCACTATCATAATAACCCGCAGGAATTTGTGAAAATAGTCTCAAAGCAATTACTATAAAAGTAAATGTAAAAATAATATGTTTCATTTTTCTCATCTTATATGTTTTAAAATCGTCAAATAACGATATATTATTACTCTATCAAATTATCGTGCAAAGTTAAGGCAATTTTCTCAATAATGGTAGGATAAAACTTATACTCTAACTCATGCACCTTGCAGGCAATAGAAACAGGAGCTTCACCAGACTCAATTTCTACAGATTTTTGAAAAATAATAGCCCCGTCATCATATTCTGCATTAACATAATGTATTGTAATTCCCGCTTGAGTATCTAAATTTTCGGATACTGCTTTATGCACCGCGTCTCCATACATTCCTTTCCCTCCATATTTAGGTAACAATGCTGGGTGAATATTGATTATAGCTTTCGGGAATTTTTCGATTATATTTTGAGGAATTAACCATAAAAATCCTGCCAAAACAATTAAATCTGCTTTTTTCTGACGTAAATAGAGCAAAACCTCATCTGATTTGTAAAAATTTTCCCTGTTAAAAATGAGAAAATCGATTTTGAGCTTTTTCGCCCTATCTATCACCCCTGCATTAGCGTTATTGCATAGAACACAACACACTTCAACTTGCGGAATATCTGCAAAATACTGAGCAATATTTTCCACGTTAGTGCCTGAGCCAGAGGCAAATAAGGCTATTTTAACTATTTTCATCATAAATTGTTAATTACTAAATTATATTATTACTGACTTTCAAGGACTTACATCAATTGTTAATAAAATTTATACTAAAAGGTTTGACCATAATAAATCATTTTCGTTAATTTGCACCTCAAAAGTAATTAATTTATTAATTCTAAATTATTAATTATGTCAGACATTACAACAAGAGTAAAAAGTATCATCGTTGACAAATTAGGTGTTGACGAAACAGAAGTGACTCCAGAGGCAAGTTTTACAAACGATCTTGGAGCAGATTCATTAGACACAGTAGAATTGATCATGGAATTCGAAAAAGAATTTGAAATTTCCATTTCAGATCAGGACGCTGAAAAAATCGGCACCGTAGGTGATGCGATAAGTTACATGACAGAACACGTAAAGTAAACTAATTGTTAACTAAACTTTGCTAGCATGGCTTTAAAAAGAGTAGTAGTTACCGGACTTGGAACACTCTCGCCGGTTGGATCAAACACCCCAGAAACTTGGGAAAATGTAAAAAACGGCGTTTGTGGAATAGACTGGATTACACATTATGATGCTAGCAAGTTTAAAACAAGATTTGCTTGCGAAGTAAAGAATTATGATCCTAACCAGTATTTTGATCGAAAAGAAGCAAAAAAAATCGACCGATTTACACAATTTGCTTTAATTGCAGCCGATGAAGCTGTCAAAGATTCGGGTCTCGACTCGGCAACTATTGACAAAGAGCGTACAGGTGTAATTTGGGCTTCAGGTATTGGAGGGGTCGAAACATTTTATCAAGAAGTTAAGGGCTATATCGAGGGTAATTATACTCCTCGATTCAGTCCCTTTTTTATTCCGAAAATTATTTCAGACATTGCTGCTGGACACATCTCTATGAAACATGGTTTTATGGGTCCTAATTATTGTACTGTTTCTGCTTGTGCCTCATCATCAAATGCAATTATCGATTCATTTAATATCATAAGGCTCGGAATGGCTGACTCTATGGTAACGGGCGGATCGGAAGCTGCGATAAACGAAATTGGTATGGGTGGCTTTCAGTCTATGATGGCAATTTCATCAAATAACGAAGAGTACAAAACTGCATCGCGACCATTTTGTAAAACGCGAGACGGTTTCGTTATGGGCGAAGGTGGTGCAGCTATGATACTTGAGGAATATGAACACGCAAAAGCCAGAGGTGCAAAAATTTATGCCGAAGTTGTTGGTGTAGGAATGTCAGCAGACGCTCACCACTTGACAGCTCCACATCCCGAAGGAAGAGGTGCTGCTATAGTAATGAGAAATGCTATTGCAGATGCAGGTATTAAACCCGAAGATATTGATTATATCAATGCTCATGGAACTGCTACTCCACGAGGAGACTTATCTGAACTAATTGCAATAAAAGAAATATTTAAAGATCACGCATATAAGCTAAATATTAGTTCTACTAAATCAATAGTAGGACATCTTTTGGGTGCAGCAGGAGCAATGGAAGCAACATTCTGTATTAAAGCATTACAGGAAAATATCGTTCCGCCAACTATAAATCATCAACAAGCTGACCCTGAAATTGATCCTAAATTAAATCTTACTTTACACAAAGCTCAAAAGCGAGAAGTAAAGTATGCACTTAGTAACACTTTCGGATTTGGAGGTCATAATACTTCTGTGATTTTCAAAAAATACGAATAATCCATCAAATGTTTTGTCTTTTCAGGAAAAAATCTGAAGCTGATAAAATATTAGTAAAAAATCTAATTCTAATTTTAGGATTTAAACCTAAGGATTTGTATTTCTACAAACAAGCCCTTAGACACGCTTCTGCTGTAGGCTTCGAAAACAAGCGACAAAGCAGCAATGAAAGACTTGAATTTGTTGGTGACGCAATTATAAGTGCAATTGTTAGCAATATTTTATTCAAGCATTTCCCTAAAGCAAACGAAGGTAAGTTATCTATCCTGCGCTCGACAATAGTTAATCGCAAAACACTAAATAATCTCGCAAACGAGCTTAAAATCCCTGAATTAATGAATTTTAAAACATCTTCATTAAATACAATGAAAAATATGGGAGGCAATTCATTTGAAGCAATTGTCGGTGCAATTTATTACGACCGTGGATATAATTACTGCATTAAATTTATTGAGAATATCATTAATAATTATTTTGATTTAGATACCCTTATTGAACAAAATACCGATTATAAATCAAGGCTACTTCAATATGTACAAAAAAATAAAATTGAGTTAATAATCGAAACTTGTGAAAACCTTGAGCAAAATGAAAAAAACCAACATTTTGTCAGCGAAATATGTATTAATAACGAATACATTGCATTCGGAAAAGGCTGGTCGAAAAAAGAAGCCGAACAGATTGCATCCAAAAACGCTCTGAAAAAAATCGAAACCAATAACGAAGAAATTGACTAAACTTTAACTTATAATGTTTACATTTGCATAAATGAAAACCAAGAAGTTAAAATACAAACTGGATTACAATTTTAAATTAATTGGGCTATCTTCCACAGAAGATGATTATAAACTATCATGGAAACTCGGTAAAATTCTAAAAACTGAGTTTATCCGAACTAAATCCTTACAAATAATAGACTCTAGATATGCAGAGTACCAAGTTTTTAGTGTTTTTGAAAATGAAGATGAAAACATTAAACTAATTGCAAATAAAGGAAATGAAGGCTTTTTAATCGAAGAATTAAAAAACATAGATTCTTTTATTATAATTCATTATGATGAAGCTAGCACAAACTTTGACCAAGAACTTATTATTGCACTCAAAAAAGAAGAAGGCATAACAGCAGTTTTTTCATTAGACCCGAGCAAATTAAAATCAAAAGAAAAACTCTTGTTTTAAATTAAAGATAGATGGGAATAATAGCAAGACAAACAATTAAAGGCTCCATTTATTCAGCATTGGGAGCTCTTATTGGCTTTGTAAATATTGCTCTGATAATGCCTCAAATATTTTCTACTGCCGAAATAGGACTTACAAATTTGCTAATATCTATTTCTGCAATATTTGGACAAATCGGAACACTCGGATTTCTAAATGTTACCGTAAAGTTATTCCCATTTTTTAGAGACTCTAAAAATAAAAATAATGGATTTCTCTTTCTTCTGCTTTCAGTCGGAACTTTAGGATTCATTATTTGTGCAATTGCATATTATATCTGGAAACCATATTTAGTAAGCACAAATATCGACAGCTCCCCACTATTTGCAGAATATATTTATTTACTCCTTCCGCTAATATTTATCTCTATATTTTATTTGCTTATAGACACATACAACAGAGTGTTATTTAATGCTTCGTTTGGAATATTTGTCAAAGAGTTTTTGCTAAGAATTTTAAATCTTGTAGGAATTATCCTATTCTATTTTAATGTTTTTGACTTTAACGCATTTATAATTTATTACACCTTAGCTTATGGAGTACCTGTACTATTAATTTGCTTGTTATTACTGTCAAAAAATCATATTTCATTAAAACCTTCGTTTGCATTTTTAAACAAAAAATTTATCCGTGAAATTACCAGTGTTTCAGCATTTGGAATTATTTCAGGTTTTAGTGCTATCGCAATTTATCAAATTGACCGTTATCTCGTTAATCACTACTGCGACTTGAGTGCTACTGGGGTCTATTCTACCGCGTTCTTTTTTGGAACAATAATACTTTTGCCTGCAAGAGCCTTAATCAGAATATCTAGCTCCATAATCGCAGAAAACATCAAAGCCGACAAATGGGAAACAATAAAAATCATTTACAAACAAAGTACTCACAATCTTCTTTTATTATCTATTCTGATTTTTATAATTATTTGGGGAAATATTAATAATATTATGCAATTTCTTCCACCAGTATTTGAAACAGGTCGGTACGTAATTTTGCTAATTTCATTAGCATTTGTCGTTCAAAGTGTTTCTTCAATTAGTGGTACTATTATCCAATACAGTAAATATTATAGACAGCATAGCTATCTGATGCTAATTTTAATCTTTTTAATCGTAACACTAAATATCTTATTATTACCCTCTTACGGTATTATCGGTGCCGCAATGGCTTCATTTATTGCTTTTATTGCTCTAGGAGTAATACAGATTATTTTTGTTCAAGTAAAGTTCAACGCACAACCTTATAATTACAAACATCTCGTTATGGTTCTTACAGGCGGTTTTTCTTACTTTATCTCCAGCTTAATACCTCCATTAAACTCTTTAATTTTTGATCTTATTATAAGAAGCGGAGTATTACTGGTACTATACACTGCCCCACTACTATTGGCAGGATACTCTCCCGAAACTATTGACATGCTAAAAAAACTCTCATCAGTAATAAAGGCAGGCAAAAAAAGTAGTAATACAAAATAAACCTAATTAAATTCAGTTAGTAAGATTAACAAGAGTTCTAAAAAATTGATACTTTTGTAAAAAATTACAATTATGGGTGTAAGAAGTTTTTTTAGATTACCAGAATATAATGTTTTCGACTATAAACCTCGCTTTTATGATCCTGAAAAAGAAGAAAGAGCAGAAAGGCGTAGAGAAATTCGGAATATACGCGGGAAAACAGAAATTGACATAAAAGACGATGAATACAAACCAGGTACTACAATAAAAGGTAGCTTCAGACCCAAAATGCCAAGAAGAGCATATCGAAGCCGCAGTTCAAAACTTCGACTTTTTGTCATAATGGCAGTGCTATTCTTTTTGGCATACATTTTAATAGTAGTTGACTTAACACCGCTAATTAAATTTTTTAACCAATAATGTCAGACCTAATAAAATTATTATCCGATGCAGTAGCAAATCAAATTGCTGCCGGGGAAGTTATACAGCGTCCAGCATCGGTTATTAAAGAGTTGGTCGAAAATGCAATTGACTCTGGTGCAACAGAAGTTCAAATTTCAATTAAAGATTCTGGTAAAACTTCCATACAAATAATTGATGATGGCTCTGGTATGTCGCCAACAGACGCAAGAATGAGTTTCGAGCGACACGCTACTTCAAAAATATCAAAAGCCGAAGACCTGTTTGCAATCAAAACTATGGGATTTCGTGGAGAGGCTTTAGCATCAATTGCAGCTGTCGCATCAATTGAGCTAAAATCGAAGGTCGAAGGTGATGAACTAGGAACACATATTTGCATATCAGGCTCAGAAATAACATCACAAGAACCTGCTGCATGTGCAAAAGGAAGCAATTTTATAATAAAAAATTTATTTTACAACATCCCTGCACGACGTAAGTTTCTAAAATCTGACAGAGCAGAATATCGACATGTTTTAAACGAACTACATCGAATAGTACTGACAAATTCTGAAATTGCATTCACTTTTGTTTCTGATAACAATCCTGTTTTTCAACTAAAACCAGAAAATTTACGACAACGAATTATAAGCGTTTTTGGAAAAAACATCAACAAAAGTCTAATAAATGTAAATACTGAAACATCAATAGTAGAAATAACTGGCTTTATTGCCAAACCCGAAAGAACAAAAAAATCTACTGGAGAGCAATTCTTTTTTGTCAACAATCGTTACATGTATCACCCATATTTTAGAAAAGCTATTTCAATGGCTTATGCTAAATTAATACCCGAAGGTGAACACCCAGCATTTTTTATTTATTTTAACATCGACCCAGCCAATATTGACATAAATATACACCCAACAAAAACAGAAATTAAATTCGAAGACGAACAGGCAATTTTTCAAATTTTAAATGCAAGCGTAAAAGAATCTCTTGGAAAATTTAATATAGTTCCAGGTCTCGAATTTGTGGAAAATATTACAAGAGACGCACATTTAACCTCAACGACAAGCTTTAAAGCACCAAATATTCCGATAAATCCTGATTATAATCCATTTGAAAATCCAACTCAAAACAAGTATCAGCGAGAAAAAACCCCAAACAAATGGGAAAGCCTTTATGAGTCGGGCAAAGGAAAAACACCTGATGATTTTTTCCTCCCAGAAGAAAAAGTGCCTCAACAAATCGGGTTTTTAAATGATGTAATTAATGAAAAAAATATCTTCTTCCAGCTTAAAAACAAGTACATTTTGACTTCTGGCAAATCAGGTCTTATTCTAATAAATCAAAAACGAGCACACGAAAGAATTTTGTTTGAAAGATTTTTAAAACTGCTAGAAACACGTAGAGGAGTGGTGCAAAAAACGCTTTTTCCAGTAATTTATCAACCCTCACCAACCGACCGAGCAGTTTTGCTTGAAGTTATGAGTGAATTAAACAATATTGGTTTTGAAATTGTTATGTTGGGTAGTGATAAATTTGAAATACGTGGTGTCCCAGGAGACCTTACAGATATAGACCCTCTAAATACACTCGATCAAATGGTTTATGTACTTGGTGAGATATCGGGAAGTGCCGAATTGGTTTTACATCAAAAAATTGCATTATCGCTTGCAAAAACAGCAGCCTTTAAAATTGGCAAACAATTGCACGAACAAGAAATGCAAGATTTGTTTTATAGGCTAATGTCATGTGCAAATCATAACCATACTGCGGAAGGGAAAAAAATTCTCGAGATTATAAGTATAGACGAAATTGAAAGGAAACTTAATTAATGATGTACCAAAGAAAA
>JAQVPT010000129.1 GCA_028701945.1 Bacteroidales bacterium | reverse complement strand
TAGCCTAGATTATCAACAGCATCAATTGCAGCCTTTGCATTTGCAACTAATTGTTCATTATAGGTATCATTTGGCTCTTTATCTCCTTCACCAACAATAGGGAAAGATGCATTATCTAGTACCACATATCCTCTGGTTACTCAATAAACCATTGATCCATAATATGGATATGTGAACTTATTGGGGTTTTGTTTACTTTGTCCTGCACTCGCTTTGTCTATATATTCAGTTGGATAAGCCCACATAATCATAGGCATTTTTTCTTTGTTATTTAAATTGTAACCTATTGGTAAATAGAGAGTTCCTGAAAGGTCTAATCCATCATCACGTTTGTAGTTTATTACTTCTTTATAAACGTTTTGTATGCTCACAAAAGGATTTGCAAAAAAGCTTATCTGATTTAACTCGTTACGCTTAACATCTCTAAAATAATAATTAGGATATTCTGTTGGAGATTCAATTCTTACCAATAATTCATTATTTGCAGGATTATAGGTTTGTAAGGTTTCAACTTTATCGGTGTATTTCGATTGATATATTCGTTTCTTTTTGAGATTTTTTAAATTTACTTGATCTAGAAAAGGGAATTGACCATCTTCAGTAAAACCCTCACCCAATAGATAGATGTTGTTGTTTGACAAAGCTAAAACATTACTTCCCATATCATTTCTTTCAGTTACAAAATTACCTGGATCACTATAAATTTCTTGATAGTTCCTATCTGTCAAAATTGTTGGGTTTATTGAAGAGTTAGAAGGATTGAAGATATATGTTTTTGCGTTTCTTGTATCCCTCCAATAATCATGAGCTATTGCTACTGTGTTGTTTCCCCACTCAATGGAACGTATGCGGTTAATCGTTTTTAAAATACTTTTATCGTTGCCGCTAAACGGAAATTCCATTTCGAAAACTTCGTCTCTAAAAGGGACTTCGTTCTTTGGGTCTCCATCATCAAGAGCTAAGGTATATACAAGTGTAGCAGGCTTGTCGTTTCTCCATAAAAAATTTCTTTTGTCTTTTATAACTGACATAAATCCTTGAGGAAGGTCTTCAATTAATGGAACCTCTACTACGGTTTCAACTTTTTTACCAGCCATTGTGTAAATCGTAGTTTTTGAAGGGAATCGGTTGTAAGGGACCAAATAGGAAAATGGTTTCTCTATTGTTTTTACTAATACATAATTACCATCTGGTGAGAAGCTTATACTTGTGTAGATATCACTCTCTAGCCATTTTTCTGCATTTCCATCAAGTGAAATTTTATAAATATCTGATAGTGTAAGTTGTTCAAAATTATGTTCGTCATTTTTGTTTTTCAATAAGTTTTGATAGGTTCTGTTTTGCGCTTTTTTGCCATCATTCTCAGAAATACTAGGCCCTGTTGGAATAGCGGTTTTTGAATCTATAAGCTGTTTTTTTGTTTACTGAAACTATTTTTACTAATAAAGACTCGCCATCTTTAAACCAGTTAATAACATCTCCAATGTTTGCATTTACATTGTCGCTAGTTAGTTTAGTCGCTGTCGCAGTTTCTAAATCTAACACCCAAACTTCAACACCATTTTCAGTGGTATTTGTTAGAGCCATCTTTTTTTGATTCGGCGACCAATTAAAGTTTGTTAGTTTTGGGTTGATTGGAAGGCCTTTTATATCAATAATATCAGCTTTGTTATCTTTTAAGCTTTTGACTTTTAGGCTATTATAGTAATTAACTCTACTTCCAATATTCGTTTTGGGGTTAATGCATAATCCCACTAAACAACGTTCCTCTTGTGATAGTTCCTCAATCGAACTATAAGTATCACCAGATAACAATAACATATAGTTTTTGTCTGCATCTATAAGAACATTAGGTGCTCGGGGAACATCTACAAGGTCTAAAATTTCTTTTGGTGGTTGTTGGTAGGTTAAACTTTCTTGTGCATTCATTTGTACTATTGCTAATAAGAAAAATAAAAAGATAAATTGCTTCATAATGTTTTACTATTTATTGGTAATAACTGATTCATATACTTAAACCACAAAATGGGTTCAATGTTTTTTGTATTATAATTAATGATAATTATTGAAATCAAATATTAAATTCTTGTGAAAATATGGATTCCAAATTTAAAATCAAAAGAAACCGAATGTTTTAATTGAATTTTAACGTTTGTTTTAAAATTATTTCCATTAATGGAATATTTTCATCTAAAAAATATTAAATTTGCATTCGCTTTTAAAAAGTAGGAGAGATGCCAGAGTGGTCGATCGGGGCGGTCTCGAAAACCGTTGTCCGCTCACGCGGACCCAGGGTTCGAATCCCTGTCTCTCCGCCAAACACCGCTAAAAGTCTTTGTTTGCAATGTTTACAAAGGTTTTAGTGAAAAAAGCGGGTCAGTAACGAGACAATGTTTTTGCAGCTAAAACTGTAAAAAAATTCAAAATTTTGAACAAACAAAAAGTTGAAAACATAACTACTACCCTGTACCCTGCAAAATTAACAAAAGGCAAAATTTGGTTTATAAGTTATTATGTCCGAAATCCGTACACACAGCAACTTGAACGCTTTTTAATTGGCTAAAAAACATGGATTTGGTCAAGGAGAACTATTTTAATGATATTGATAAACGAACATCTTATATTAATAACTGAGGACAGAACTAAAAATGGTAAAACCAGTTATAAATTAATATTAGAAAGATTAGAACTATTTTTAAAAGATTTGGATTTTAAAAATAAAAAGGAAACTTTATGTTATTTTTATTGTAAGTCAAGGTATTTGCACGTCAGGAAAATCGACGATTGAATAATACTTTATCTTCACATTGAAATAAAATTATTTAGAGACACTATTTTCTCAGTTTCCAAGAATTCATAAGCTTTGGGAGACAGTTGAAAAAGAATATTAATTGCATCCAAAATTAATAAATAACTCTCCCCAATCGTTTCCCCAATCGATAATTTCAGGACATTCATCAGAAAATGATGTTACTTTTCCATAAAGGATTTTATCAAGAATAATTTGTTTGCTTGCATTAATATCGCTTTCACTCGTAGAAGAATGAACTATGTGTATATAGTTACAAAAAAATGATCTACCATGCAAATAACCGTTGCCAACATTATACATATACGCATAATCACAATCTCCAGTTAGTGTGTAATCACCAGTAGAAGCATGACATCTAAAAAATAGGCTGTCACCTTGCAGGTTCAAATTGCATTTGAAAATTCCAGCCCAATTTTGTATTGATAAATTATCAAATCTTAATGTGTCGTAACAAAATAGGTCGCAGGCTTGTTCTATTGTTATCTCTTCGATATTTGGTGTTTTGAGATGTATTTTTGGTTTGATACTCTTACGCAAAAAATCGCACCCGTTGTTATCTTTGATGATAAGTTCTTTGCCGATAATTGTGTAGTCGATATATGAAATTAGGTTTTCGCCCGCGGTAATTGTTATTGATGATGTAGCCGAATTTTCAATACTTACTTCAAAGTCGCTTTGAATTTTAATGCTATTATAATAATCTATAGGAGTTTCAATAGACTTTATTTCGCCGTTAGTTTTAAAGCAGCGATTATTGTCTGTATTACAGGATGTTAATAATATTATGGCAAAAATTGTTAGAAAAATCAGTTTCATATCATAAAATAAAATATTTTTGCTAAGATAATATTTTAATAAATGTTTTTATGGCTAAAAAGAAAAAAGTATTTCTTATAATTTTTGTTTTTATTACAATTATGGGGATTGTTGGATTTGTCCTTGGTAAGAAATATTACAATTATGTTTTTGATGCGAATGTCATTATTGAGGATGAATCAGCTTATATATACATTCCAAACGGATCTGAGTATGCTGATGTTCTTGAAATACTAAAGTCTTCCGATTATATTGTTGATATAGAGGCGTTTATGCAAGTTGCCGAGTGGAAAAAATATCCAGTGCGAGTTCTTGCTGGACGATACGAAATACACAATGGAATGTCGAATAACGAACTTGTTGACTTATTACGCAGCGGAAAACAATCTCCTGTGCAATTGAGTTTTATTAGCCTTAGAAGTTTGCCTATTTTGGCAGGAAAAGTAGCTGTTTACATCGAAGCAGATTCGACTGAAATTGCAAATTTGTTAATGAATACTGAAACGGCTGCTAAATATGGTTTTAACGAAAAAACATTCCCTGCAATGTTTATTCCCAATACTTACGAGTTTTACTGGAATACCTCGGCTGATAAGTTTCTCGAACGTATGGCACAAGAGTTTAAAAACTTTTGGACAGAAGAGCGTGTGCAAAAAGCTGAAAATATTAATATGACTCAATCTGAAGTTAGTACGCTTGCTTCAATTATCGAAAAGGAAACTCAAAAGAATGACGAAAAAACTCGAATGGCTGGAGTTTATTTAAATCGTCTAAAAGTGGGAATGTTATTGCAAGCAGATCCTACCGTTGTTTTCGCAGTTGGTGATTTTACAATAACACGTGTTTTAAACAGGCATCTTAAAGTTGATTCACCTTATAATACATACATTTATGCTGGATTGCCACCGGGCCCGATTTGTATTCCGTCAACATCATCAATTGATGCAGTTCTAAATTATGAAAACCATTCTTATTATTATTTTTGTGCAAAAGATGATTTTTCAGGGTACCACGTCTTTGCTTCATCACTTGCTCAGCATAATGCAAATGCAAAAAGATATCATAATGCTTTAAGAAGGGCGGGGAGATGAAGGAGATTTATGCTTTTTGAGATTGCGAATTAAATTTTCACAGTATTTTTATTATTGACATTAAATACTAAATAATTGACTGTCACGTTAGTTATTTATCTCAAACTCAAAAATCTTATTATGAAACGCATATTTTTATTATTATTTGTCAGTGGTGTAATAATGCCAAACTTATTCTCCGCAAAGCCAATAATCCCTCCAGGGACTGTAAAAATCAATGATTCCCTTTATATTGATAAGACAGAAGTTCAAAATATCGATTATATTGAATTCGTGTATTGGACGCAAAAAGAGTATGGTCTGGATTCTGAGGAGTATTCATCAATTTTGCCCGATACTTTAGTATGGAAAGTTCAATATAACGAGCCAATGATACAATTATACTTTAGGCATCCAGCTTATCAAAAACACCCTGTAGTTGGAGTTAGTTTTGAGCAGGCTAACCGATATTGTCAATGGCGAACAGACCGTGTAAATGAAATGCTTTACCTTAAAATAAACAAGTTGCCTTTTGGTGCATTGCAAAATAAAATTCAAGTTCCTACTTATGTAGTTTATAGATTGCCAAGTATTGAGGAGTGGGAAAGTGTTGCTGAACTTCCTTTTTCTAAGCGAATGACTGAAAAATTTGAAAGAAAGAAGTATCGAAATACTCATAGATATAATCTAAATGTGAGTAACGAAATTGGAATGCCAGATGATATGGCAAGTATTACAGCATCTGTAGAATCATATTGGCCAAATGAGCTTGGTGTTTTTAATATGATAGGTAATCTCGCTGAAATGACATCCGAAAAGGGTATTGCTAAAGGAGGTAGCTGGAAACATAAACCCGATGAAGTAAATATCCAAAAATCATTTGATTACGAAAGTGCTGGAGATTGGATTGGCTTTAGATGTATTTGTGATGTTAATACTAAGTTATTACCTTTTTAATTTGGTTTAGCAGAAATCCAATTTTTTTATTGATAAGAAAAAGTTTAGCCCAAATTCTATAAGAAATTGGGCTAAAATAAAATATTATTGCGATTTATTTATTCTTCTTTAGTATCTTCAACTGATTCTTCAGTCTTTTCCTTAATACTTTCGGCAGTAATTACTTTAAAGTCAATGAGTGTATTGTACCAGTTTACAACTTTTTTGATGTCAGAAATATAAACTCTATCTTTGTCAAAATCTGGAAGTGCTATCTCCATAAACTCTTTGTAGTCGTTATTTGTCGGCTTATTCTGAAGAATTTTTTCGCCTTCAAATTTTTCAAAAATGTTTGTAAATACAACTTTTAAAGGTATATCTTCATCTACGGTGTAGATTGCAACATCATCTAGAGTACTAATTCGCGATGTCGCAAATGCTGGCATGCGTTTACCAGTAATCATTGACTCCACAATTACGTTGTTTTTTCCTTTTGAGACTAATTTGAAAAGTCCCTGTTGTCCCGCTATTGCTAATATTCCGTCTAAAAACATAATTTAATAATTTTATTTTTTTTGCAAATGTAGTATTTGAAATTTAAAATCAAATAATTTTCCACTAAAAAAATCAAATATAGTGCCACAAAAGAATAATGAGATAAGTTGTTGGTAATGAGGTTTTTAATTAAATAAATTGTTCTGATTTAATTTTACTACTTCGCTTACACACTGTAAATGTGAGTTTTATGTTAAATGCGATTTTTGTCCTTTTAGAATTTTTGAAATAATTTATCACTTAATTAGTGCTTGTTTTAGTGTAATCTAAAACGAGATTGTGTGCAAGTAAGTCGGTATCAAAATTGTTTCTGTTCATATTTTACCTCATAATAATATAGTTTTTTTTTTTTTTTGTCAAACATTAATAATTATGTTTTAGTCCGCAAAACTTTATTACTTTTGCGGTCTTAATTATTTTAATGGAAGATATTAGAAATATTGCGATAATAGCACACGTTGATCATGGTAAAACCACATTGGTTGACAGAATTTTACATCAAGTTAGTTTGTTTAGAGACAATCAGAATCCAGGAGAACTTATTCTAGATAGTAATGATTTAGAACGAGAAAGAGGGATTACTATATTGTCAAAGAATGTATCTGTTAGATATAAAGATATAAAAATTAATATTATTGATACCCCTGGTCACTCTGATTTTGGTGGGGAAGTAGAGCGAGTATTAAACATGGCTGACGGTGTTCTGCTTATAGTTGATGCTTTTGAAGGTCCAATGCCTCAAACTCGATTTGTGTTGCAAAAAGCGTTAGAGCTTGGCTTAAAGCCAATTGTAGTTATTAATAAAGTAGATAAACCGAATTGCAATCCAGAACTTACTCAAGAAAAGGTCTTCGATTTGATGTTTTCACTAGAAGCTACTGAAGATCAGTTAGATTTTCCAACTGTTTATGGCTCTGCAAAAGAAGCATGGATGGGACCCGATTTCGCTGACCCCACAGAAGATGTTAGCTATCTTCTTGATGTTATTCTTGACACGATAAAATCAAACGAGTATCCTGAAGGAAGTTTGCAAATGCGAATCACCAGTCTAGACTTTTCATCATACACGGGCAGAATAGCAGTCGGTAAAATAACTCGTGGTGCAATTCAAGCTGGTACAAGCGTCTCAGTTGCAAAGCGAGATGGAACAATATCTAAAGCTTTTATCAAAGAACTTTATATTTTTGAAGGGCTTGCCAAAGAAAAAACAAAAAAAGTTATCGAAGCAGGCGAAATTGTAGCCATTTTTGGTATAGATGTTTTTGATATTGGAGATACTGTTTGTGATTTTGAATTTCCAGAGGCATTAACACCTATTAAAGTTGATGAACCCACAATGAGTATGCTTTTTGCAAGTAACGACTCTCCATTTTTTGGGCGAGATGGTAAACTTGTAACATCTAGGCAACTAAGGGAAAGGCTTTTTAAAGAAATTGAGAAAAATTTAGCTCTAAAAGTCGAAGAAACAAACTCGGCTGATAAATTTATTGTTTATGGCAGAGGAATTCTTCATTTGTCAATATTGGTAGAAACTATGAGACGCGAAGGTTTTGAACTTCAATTAGGACAACCGCGCGTAATAGTTAAAGAAGTTGATGGCGTAAAGTGTGAGCCGATCGAGTATCTTACCGTACAAGTTCCCGAACAATTCTCAGGAAAAGTAATAGAATTTGTTACACAACGCAAAGGCGAAATACTTAATATTGAAGTTAAAAATGATAGGGCAAACCTTGAGTTTTATATTCCATCACGAGGTTTAATTGGCATTAGAAATATTTTACTTACTGCAACCGAAGGTGAGGCTGTTATTGCTCATAGATTCAAATCATTTGAACCTTGGCGTGGCGATCTTGGAATTAGAAGAAATGGTTCTCTTATTGCAATCGAAACAGGAACTGCAATTCCATACTCTATTGATAAACTTCAAGATAGAGGAAAATTCTTTGTTTATCCGGGTGAAGAAATTTATGCTGGTCAAATAATCGGTGAAAATACTAGACAAGATGACATTGGCGTTAATATTACTAAAACAAAAAAGTTAACTAACGTTAGGGCATCGGGAACTGATGATAAAGCATCACTTACACCTCCTATTAAATTCTCATTAGAAGAAGCTATGGAATATATTGCCTCAGACGAAATGATTGAAGTTACACCAAAATCAATGCGTTTGCGTAAAATACTTCTTAACGAACACGATAGAAAGAAATTTACAAAGCAGCAAAATAACAATTAGAAACTTTATTGAATCCAGAGCACTTAATAATCGTGCAAAGACTATTTACGTTTTCAATTTTTTCTTCTTAGCAGCTGGGAATAATACATTATTTAAAATTAGTCTGTACCCAGGAGAATTTGGATGTAAAGATAAGTCAGTATGTTCATCACCAACATAATGACGATAATCTTCAGGATCGTGTCCTCCATAAAATGTCCACATTCCCTTGCCAAATTCGTTATGAATATATCTTATTTCACCTTGAGCTTTATTTTCGCCCATTACTAAAACGGATGGTTTAACAAGTTCAGCTTTAAATGCAGTCGTTTGTCCCATAAAACCACGTAACATGGAGGTGTGATTTTGGCATAGCATTGATGGCACAGGATCCCATTTTGCTGAAAATTCAAAAAGAGTAAAATAATCTTCTCCTTGGCTAGCTTTTTTTTGCTGTGTTACATCAATATCAGAAAATTCGTATTCAAGAGGATTTCTCACAAGTGTAAAATCTGTAAAAGCAAGACATTTTGAGTAATCTAATTTTGATTGAGCATCTGGATCGGCAGGGTCCCCGTCAAACATTTTTTCGCAAATGTCAACTCCTTCGGCGGCAAGAGCGATGTCAAACGAATCGGTTGCCGAGCACATTGCAAAAAGAAAACCACCTTCGACAACAAAAGCTTTTATTGTCTTTGCAACTGCAAGTTTTAATTGTGAGACTTTATCAAATCCCATATTACGAGCATCTTTTTCGCTTTGTTTTTGTTGATCCTGATACCATTGCATACGCCCGTAAGCTCCATAAAACTTTCCATATTGTCCAGTAAAATCTTCGTGGTGCAAGTGAAGCCAATCATAATTTGCTAAATCTCCATTCATAACTTCAACGTCATAAATTTTATCATATGGAATTTCTGCATAAGTTAGAGCAAGGGTTACTGCGTCATCCCAAGGTTGGGTTGTAGGAGGCGAGTAAACCGCAACTTTTGGTGCTT
>JAQVPT010000128.1 GCA_028701945.1 Bacteroidales bacterium | reverse complement strand
AGCCTAGAAAATATTTACGAAAAACGCTAATGTTGGCAAAATTAGAGGCATGTCCTACTTCGCCAATTCCATGTCCTAACTTGCCTAAGCTTGTTGCTACAGCACCAAAAGCAGTATCAAGGTCAAGTCCTGTAAAAGACATTATGAGCGTGCCAGCAGCCATAATCATTATGTATAGAATAATAAAAGCAAGTACATTATTAATTGTGCTTTGTGGTAGTGAACTTTTATTATATCTTACAGGTAACACAGCACGGGGGTGTATGAGTCTTTTAAATTCCATATATGAATTCCTGAATAATATATGTATTCTTACTACTTTTATGCCACCAGCGGTTGAACCAGAAGATCCTCCTACGAACATTAGCATAAGAATAATTACCCAGAAGCCCCCAGGCATCCAAGTTAGGTAATCGACAGTTGCGAAACCTGTTGTTGTGATAATTGATACTACTTGAAATAATGAATGACGAATAGCGGGTTCAATTGCCATTCCCATAAAATGCCACAATCCAAAAGCAATAATAAGTCCTGAGACAAATATTATGATAAAGTAGAATTTTATTTCACTGTTTTTAATTACTTTTTTTATTTGTCCGGTAATTGCAAAATAACTTAAAGCAAAGTTAGTCCCTGCTAAAATCATGAAAAATGTAATTACATATTGAATAAATGGAGAATCAAATGCAGCTATACTTGCCTGTTTAGTTGAATATCCACCAGTTGCCATAGTAGTAAGAGCGTGATTTATTGCATCAAAAACTGACATGCCGCCAACATATAATAAAATAGCTTCTGCACATGTGAAACCAAAATATAATAACCAAAGTTTTTTAGCTGTACCTGCAATTCTGGGGTGTAATTTATCAGTAGCTATCCCCGGTGCTTCTGCACTGAACAGTTGCATGCTTCCTACTTTGATAAGAGGTATAATTGCTATTGTGAGAACTATAATCCCCATACCACCCATCCATTGGGTGGTGCTTCTCCATAATAATAATCCATGTGGGATTTCTTCAATATTATTTAAAATTGAAGCTCCTGTCGTTGTAAATCCAGAAATCGTTTCAAAAAAAGCATCTGCATAGGCTGGTATTGCTCCACTAATGTAAAAAGGTAATGAGCCGAAGAATGAAAGTACAATCCAGCTTAAGGTTACGATTAGGTATGCTTCACGTTTCTCTACTTTCTTTTCAGTTTTACGAAAAGACAATACTAATACTAAGCCTGCGATTAATGTGATTGCTGTTGATATAATTAAATGTAGAAAATCATATTCACCGTAATAACCAGAAACAGCAGTAGCAATTCCCATGAAAAAACTTTCAACCAGAAGAAGTGCACCAAGCACTAATAATATGAGTTTATACTTTATCATTTTTAAAAATACAAATATAGGACTATTATTTTTTAAAATTTTATTATTATTTCTTTTATTATTAAAAAAACTGTTTATCTTTGCAGTCCGAAATTTTGGGTTTGTCCTTTATTTTTGATTAAACGACAAAAGGTTCTAAAAAAAATTAAAAGTTAAATATAAAATTACTCGGGGTGTAGCGCAGTCCGGTTAGCGCACCTGCTTTGGGAGCAGGGGGTCGGGAGTTCGAATCTCTCCACCCCGACAAAGGGTTTAAGCCTGACACGATAGTGTTGGGCTTTTTTTATTAAAATAAATCTGAGCTCGCTCAAGATTTATTTTAATAAAAAAAGCCCAAGTTTTTCGTAGAAAAACAGGCTTAACCCCTTTGTCCTACATCCCCCGAATGAGATCACGTCAGTAATCTCTGTTTAGCTCAAGATTTATTTTAATAAAAAAAGCCCAAGTTTTTCGTAGAAAAACAGGCTTAACACCTTTGTCCTACATCCCCCGAATGAGATCACGTCAGTAATCTCTGTTTAGCTCAAGATTTATTTTAATAAAAAAAAGCCCAAGTTTTTCGCAGAAAAACAGGCTTAACCCCTTTGTCCTACATTCCCCGAATGAGATCACGTCAGTAATCTCTCCTCCCCGACAGTAATAGCAAGGGTTTCAGAATGATAAATTCTGAGACCCTTTTCTTTTCACAAACAAAATCACAAACAAATTACATGAATGATGTAGTTGTAAAAACTTTTTCAATAAACCCTTTACAATTCTTTAAAACCGATTAAAACCGATAAAAACCGAATCGAGCCTTTTAGTTTTTATGCTTTATAATAATAGCTGTTATGTGAATATGCTATCAGAATGCAATGACGATTGTGTATTTGAGTAGTAACACCCTTTGCAATTTTAATCTCTAAAATGTCTATGAATCCTAATGATTCTGTTTATATTACTCAGCTTGCTTAAAAGTAAGAAAATAGGAGATAAAATTCTTAAAAAGATACTGAATTTTGTGAAGATGTTTATTGAGGGCTTGGTTTAGGATTGTGTTCAAACATCGAATTAAGCTTAAACGAATTATAACAATTAATATAATGTGAAAGCAGGACAAACACGAATCAAAAGTTTTTTGCAAACGCTAAATGTTCAGTTTAGCAAAGAAATTATGATTAGACAAATACTGAGTGTAGGTGCTACTCAATGATATTATCAATGCTGAAGTAGCAGATCGTGGAACACACTTTATTGGAAGCATAGTTTATGTTTACGAAGGTCATTTTATCCAAAGGGAGGTTAATGAACTAGTTGTTATTCATGGACAGCAACGGCTTACAACAATTAGTCTTTTAATTGCTGCACTAAATGCTTTTGCAAAATATAATAAGCTTCCCAATGAGGCAGATATGTTTTATAATATATATTTGACCTATCAATATTTCGTCCTTAGTTGTTATTATTGATGCTCGCATATTACTTATTATTATTTTTGCAAAAGTAAGAGCTAAATTGTGTTTTAATGTCAATAAAAGAATAATTAACAATCCGTGCATTCAACAAGATTTATATCAATAGCCAATTAATGGCAGCTTGTTCACTAGTAAAAACTTAAACCATAAAACCAATCTTAGGGATTATCAAACAATAAACTATACATTTTGACTTGTTTTTTTGACGTTTTTCTTTGTTGCAAAATTAGCAAAGAGACTGAATTTTGCGTCTCGAAAAACAACAAAACATCTCCGTCAATTCTTTATCCTTTATTGTTTACCAAACCCTTACGTTTTAAAGGATACCAGTTCCATCAGTAATTTTTACTTTATAAAATAAAGGAATACTTCCTATTTTTTCATTAAAATCACGGGTAGTTTTTTCGATAAAATCATCTACCAAAGAATCTTTAATAATATTTATAGTACAGCCACCAAATCCACCTCCCATCATTCTTGCACCAACAACACCTTCCGATTTTTTTGCAATATCGACAAGTAAATCTAATTCAGAACAGCTTACTTGGTAAAGATTACTAAGACCGTCATGAGTAGCAAACATTTTCTGTCCAAAATCGAATAATCTATTATCATTGAGGTCTTTACATCCTTCAACTAAACGATTATTTTCTTCAACTACATATTTGCACCTATTATATATTACTGGTTCTAATTCGTTATTGTATTTTTCTAAAAAATCGGGTGTTACATCTCTAAGACTTTGGATGTTATGGTTGTGTTTTTGAAGAATTTTAACACCAGTTTCGCACTCTTTTCTTCGTATGTTATATTCTGAAGAAGCAAGCTTATGTTTTACTTGTGTGTCGGCTAATACAATTGAATAGCCATCTAGATTAATGTTAAAATAATGATATTCTAATGATCGACAATCTAACTGAATTACATGATCTTTTTTTCCAAATACGCTAGCAAACTGATCCATAATTCCACATTTAACTCCAACAAAATTGTTTTCTGCTTTTTGAGCTAATTTTACCAAATCTAATTTCTCAATCCTAAGCTGGTTTAACTCGTTTAGTGCATAAGCTAGTGCACATTCTATAGCAGCAGATGAAGACAGACCTGCACCTTGAGGAATATCACCACCAAAAACGCAATCAAAACCTTGAATAATAAACTTGCTATTTTGCATTTCACTTACAACGCCTTGAATATAATTTAACCATTCTGTTTTGTCTGATTTTAATTTGTTGGTGTAAAACGAACATTGTTCACTCAAATTATATGCATAAACATTACACTGCTTAGTTCCGTTGTTTGATATCGCAAAAACGATTTCTTTGTCAATAGCAGCAGGTAAAACAAATCCCATATTGTAGTCAGTATGCTCACCAATAAGATTAATTCGTCCGGGAGATCGCACAATCAAAGGTTCTTTTTGAAAAAGCTCTTTAAATTTTGAAATAATATCTGTATGTTTCATAAGCGTCGTTTAATTAATAATTACCAAAATACTGAATATAAAAGAGCTACTATAAGCATAATAATAAAAGCAGAAATATTAAAACTCTTACTTGTTTTAAACAAGCCTTTTGTTAAAACAATTCCTTTCTTGTCATCAACACCTTTGTTTTCTATCAAGCTAATTATTACCATTAGAACACAAGTAATTAAAAATGTTAGCCCCATTTGATCCATCCATGGAAGATTCCCTAATTTAAATAAAAATGCAATGATAATAGACCCAAAAGCAGCAATTAGGGCTGATCTATTTGTTGCTTTTTTCCAGAATAAACCGAGTATAAAAATAGCAAGAATTCCAGGACTTACGAGACCTGTATATTCTTGAATAACATTAAATATACCTCTGGTACTCTGTAAGGATTGTGATAGAATTATTGCGATTACTAAGGCTATTCCAGCAGATAATCTTCCAACATTTACTAAATGTTTTTCGCTTACTTCTTTTTTCTTATACTGCTTATAGATATCCATTGTAAAGATTGTAGATATAGAGTTCATCATAGAAGCTAAAGACGAAACAATAGCTGCGGCTAATGCTGCTAATATAAGTCCTTTTAAACCAGTTGGAATAAATGTTTTTATTAACCAAGGATAGGCATTATCATTTGCTTGAAAAAGATTATCAACCGCCAATTCGCTAGCAGAATTAATAATAGTAGTGCCTTCTGGCTGAATATACAGGATATACGCTATTATTCCAGGTATTACAACAATTAATGGAACAATAATCTTAAGAAAACCTGCAAATAAGATTCCTTTTTGTGCCTCTTTTATATTTTTTGCAGCTAAAGCTCTTTGAATGATGTATTGGTTAAAACCCCAATAATATAAATTTGCAACCCACATACCACCAGCAAGAACAGCTAAACCAGGCAACTCATTGTACAGTGGATGATCTTTAGAAAGAATCATGTGAAATTTTTCAGGTGCTTTATCAATAATATGCTGTGCACCTTCAATAAAATTTCCATCTGTAACATTGCTTAAAGCAAGGTAGGTCGTAATCAGACCTCCAATAACCAACAAAGCGACTTGTATTACGTCTGTCCATGCGACAGCAGACAAACCACCCCAAAGAGAATAGGCTGCTGCAAATAGAGCTAATCCGAACATGCAGTAGTAGAAAGTTGCAGAGCTATCGCCACCTAAAATAGTATTCAGTGCTAAAGATCCTAAAAGCAAAACAGTTGTAAGATTTACAAAAGTAAAAAGTGCAATCCAAAAAACAGCTAATATGGTTTTCAGTTCTACACTATATCTCTTTTTAATAAAATCGGGAATGGTGTATAATTCTTTTTCGAGAAAAACAGGAAGGAAAAACTTCCCTACGATTATCAAGGTAATTGCCGACATCCATTCGTAAGACGCAATTGCAAGTCCGAGTCCAAACCCTTGACCAGACATGCCTATAAATTGTTCAGCAGAAATATTTGCCGCTATAAGCGATGCTCCAATAGCCCACCAAGGCAAGGACCTACTAGCAAGAAAATAGTCTTCAGAGGTTTTTGTTTGTCCCTTTTTATTTCGAGATACCCATAAGCCAGTACCCAAAATAACGATCGCATAAAGTATAAGAACAATATAGTCTAAGATTCCAAGATTCATAAGTTATGGATTAGGTTTTAATAATTGAAAGTTTATAATTCGTGATGTGTTGGTATGTTTTAAGCGGCTCTAAAAATATAGAAGGAAAATGCAAATTGTTTGGCGAGTCGGGATAGAATTGAGGTTCCATACAGAAAGCAGAATGTTTAACATAAGCTTTCTTAGATTTTCCAATATCAGCGCCGTCTAACCAATTTCCTGTATAAAGCTGAATGCCAGGTTGATTTGTGTAAATATCTAGTTTTATTCCTGTAACTTTACTATATGCACTTGCTGCAAAAGAAATATTGTTCTGAGAATCTTTGTTTAAAATATAATTATGATCGTAGCCATTGCCATATTCTAATTGCGTATTTTCTTTGTCAATATCCCTCCCAATTGCCTTATACTCACGAAAGTCAAAAGGCGAATTGATAACAGTTTCAATATCTCCATTAGGAAGCATTTCTGAAGTTACAGGAGTATAATTATCCGCATTAATTTTTATGATTTGTTCCAAAATATTAGCATTTCCTTCTCCATTTAAGTTGAAGAAAGGATGAGTAGTAATATTAACAGGAGTAGTTTGTGTCGTACTTGCTAATATCTCAACTTTAAACTCATTTTGTTCAGTCAATGAATATGTTGCTGTAAGCCTTAGTGTACCAGGATATCCTTCTTCGCCAGCCCCACTTATATAAGAAAGCTTAATTTGATTTTTGGAATAAGACACAACATCCCAAACAACATGTGAGAAGCTCTTTATTCCTCCGTGCAAGTGATTATCTCCATCATTTTGGGATAATTGGTATTGTGTTCCGTTTAAATTAAATTTTGCTTTGCGAATGCGATTTGCACATCTGCCAATGATAGCACCAAAATATGGGCAGCCATTAATATAGCCATCAAGTGAATCGTAGCCCAACAAAATATCAGTTAGTTTATTATTTTTATCGGGCACTTTCATATTGACAACAATACCACCATAATTGGTTATATCAATCTGAGTACCTTTTGACGTTTCTAAAGTATATAAGTGCACCTGCTTACCATCAATCGTTTGTGAAAAGTCTTCTTTTTTCATAAGACAAAAATAAAATCTTTAATTTATTTCCAAATATTTTTAGGATATATATTTTTATCAATGAGAATGCCTAATTCGCTTTGCACATTAGGTTTGTCCTCCTGATAAGTAACTCCAAACCAAACAGATTTTGAGTTTAGCACTTTTAATTTAATTTTTTTATTTTGAGTTAGATTATTTACTACCAGAGGAATAAAAAATTCAGATTTTGGATTGTCATTATTATCTCTTAGGAAATTCTTGAACATTGCCTCGGATTCTTCAAAATAACTAGGCGTAAACCCCCAAAAATTCATAGAGACTATTTCTTGACCAGTTAAAGGATAATCTTTGTTGTTTTCCTTAAAAACTATTCCCGTTTCTGTGTCTTCAATATGAGTTCTTTCGACCACTTCAGAAAGAAAGCCATCATTATCTAGTTGACAAATACCACGCGAAACCGATCCATATTTTGATAATGTATTTTTTAGATTGTATCCTATCATACAGTAATGTTGGGTATCTTCTTCACTTATAGATGATAAATATTTAGCCATTGTATAGAAAGCTTCAGCACCATAAAAATCGTCAGCATTTATAACGGCAAAAGGTTCTTTGATAATATCCTTAGCCATCATAACTGCATGTGAAGTACCCCAAGGTTTTGTACGAGCTTCGGGTAAAGAAAATCCTTCTGGAAGATATGTTAACTCTTGAAATGCATATTCAACTTTAATTTTGTTGTTAAACCGATTTCCAAAAATTTCTTTAAAATCTTTTTCAATATCGCGACGAATAACAAAAACTATTTTGCCAAAACCTGCTCTAATTGCATCATATATGGAATAATCGATAATTGTTTCATTTGATGGTCCAATTCCTTCAATTTGTTTCAGACTACCATATCTACTCCCCATTCCTGCTGCTAGTACTAATAATGTTGGTTTCATATTTTTATTTATTTTGACTCAAATCAATTTTTGACACTCGCAATATTAGTCGATATTCGTTTGAGTAATTTTTAATAACTATTCTTTTATTAAAGGTACAAAAACCTTTCAAAATTAGTGAAAATTATACGCAAAGTTGATTTTAGTGGGTAAAATATTCAAATTGTTTTAGAGGCAATAGATTTCTATTTTTTTGTTTGTTTTAAATGTCAACTTTCCTTATACTGCAAGTAATTTGCTCAGATTATACTTTCGCTTAATACCCATAGTAATGTCTGTTAAATTTATCGAACAAAATAAAAATGTTTTTAAATTTGTAAATTTTGACGATTCAGAATATCAAAAAATTATTAAATATTTTTTATGATGTATCTTTGTTTTTATGATTATCAAAAAACTTATTTATATGAAAAACGTACTCTTTTTAATTTTAACTTTCTTAGCCGTTCAAGCTGTTAACGCTCAATCATGGGCATTAGATCCTACATTTGGTACTGACGGAACTTTTCACACAACGGTTCAAGGTAACCCAGCTTCTGCGCATTCCGTAGTCATTCAATCAGATGGTAAAATTGTTATGGTAGGCGAAACCGCCACTTATCAAGGATCTGTAATAAGACTTAACACAGACGGTACTTTAGATAACTCATTTGGGACTAATGGCACAGTGCTGATTCCAAAGATTGGTCAAAACGATTATCTTTTAGATGTTGCAATACAGTCTGATGGTAAAATTGTTGCTGCTGGATACTCTCACCGAATTTTTGGATACGATATTATTCTAATTCGCTTAAATAGTGATGGAACACTTGATAATACGCTAGGTGGAAGTGGTAGGAGTGCACTCGATATCGAAGACAACGTTGATATTGCAGAATCCCTCGTTATTCAGCCCGATGGAAAATATTTACTGGGTGGATACTCAGATTATGAATTTGTTGTAGTTCGTCTTAACCCAGATGGTTTGCCCGATGATACTTTTGGTGGAGATGTAATTGGTGTTGCGAAAACTGAATTTCCATTACCGAATTCTAGTAGTATTGTAGATATCGCACTTCAGTCTGATGGTAAAATAGTTGCCGTTGGGAACACTATTAATTCTGTTAACTATAATAAGTTTGCAGCAGTTAGATACAATTCTGACGGAACACCTGACTTGACTTTTGGCACAGATGGGAGCGAAACATACATTATTGGAAACCAACATGATTTTGTTACTTCTGTGGCAATTCAGTCCGATGGTAAAATTCTATTGGGTGGACATACATACATAGCAACAGGTCCTAAATATGATATTGCAGTTCTCAGACTTAACGAAAATGGATCTGTAGATAATACATTTGGAACAAATGGAGTTGCAAAAGCTCGTATTGTTGACGAAGCCAATTATTCAAAAGATATAATATTGCAACCTGATGGAAAAATTATTGTTGCCGGACACACTGTTAAAAACGGTGTTTATGAATTTGGAATAAC
>JAQVPT010000127.1 GCA_028701945.1 Bacteroidales bacterium | reverse complement strand
GTTCCGTTTTTTATCAACGAATGTATGATATTGTTTGGAAAGCTGCACAGTCATATAGGTTTGATAATGACTATGTTAGAGCCGCTGAGCATTACAGGTATCTAACCGATAAAAATATCGGATAAATACCCTGAAGCAGTGTTTTATTATGCAGAAATGCTTAAAGCTAATGAAGAGTTCATTAAAGCACAGTATTTTTTTCAACGATATCTCGAAATAAATCATATTGACAGCCTTAGCTTTAATGTGATAAAAGCTAAAGCCGAACTCTTGAACTGTGAGTACGCTTGGAAAATGTATTATAATCCTAGTGGAATAAAAATTATGCAATGCGATTCTTCAATAAACTCTGTATATAGCGACTTCTCATCAGGATTTATGGACGATTCTACTATTGTTTTTGCATCTATAAAACCGTTAAAAGATTCGGTTAATGATTATAAATCTCGACTCTACAAGAAGAACTTTTTTATTCCTGAAAGTAAATCGCAACTGTTCGCTCCATTTGATAGTCTTAATCAATACGATATTTCAAATCCACATTTTGCCGAAAACGGTAAAAAAATGTACTTTACGTTATCTGATTTCTTTGCTGGAGGTTATACATATATCTATTCTTCAGAGCTAATCGAAGGGGAGTGGTCGATTCCAATTAAGTTACCGGCAATAATTAATCATCCAAATTCTAACTCAACTCATCCAGTTATTGCCGAACGTGAAAAAAAACCTCATGTTCTTATCTGGTCGTCTGATCGTCCGGGAGGAGAGGGGGGATATGATTTGTACTATTGTGAATTATTACCAGATAAAACATGGGGTTTTGTGCGTAATCTTGGCAGACCAATCTTTGATGATACTCGATTTTTAGACTTTTTCGATACAACAAGTATGGTTAATACTCCTGGAAATGAGATAACTCCTTTTTATAATGTACAGGATTCTTTGCTGTATTTTAGCTCAAATTGGTTTCAAAATCTTGGCGGTTATGATATTTTCTCTGTCAAAGGTAATTTTAGAGTGTGGGATAGTTTGCAAAATCTTGGATTCCCTACGAATTCAGCTCAAAATGACTTTTATTATAAAATATATCCAAATTCTTATGTTGCTGTGCTTGCAAGTAATCGAAAGTCGTCCTTTGCTGTTGAACATCAAAGTTGTTGCAATGACTTGTTTTACCACGAGATTGATAAAGTAATTACCGAAGAGGTAATCGAAGAACAAAAAATCGAAATCTTGACAACTCGTACAAAATTATTGGTGCCTATTGCTTTGTATTTTCATAATGATGAGCCAGTGCCAAACTCCTGGGATACTGTTACAGAACTAAATTATACTACTACATATTTCGATTATATTGTAATGAAAGACCAATATCGTGATAGATATTCGGCAGGATTATCGAAAAAAGAAAAACCTATTGCATTGGATAGTGTTGATTACTATTTTTCTTATTATGTAGAAGAAAATTACAATAAATTACTTGAGTTTACTAATCTGATGCGAGAATTACTTGAAAATGGACAAAAAATTGTCGTAACGATTAAGGGATATACTAGTCCTTTAAATACTGTGGAATATAATAATAATTTGGCTAAACGCAGAATATCGAGTTTGGTAAATTATTTTTATGAATGGGAAAACGGCTGCTTTAGAGAGTATATTGAATTGGGAATGATAGAGTATGAATTTGTTGCCTTTGGTAAGACTCTCTCAGACGGGAAAGTTAGCGACGATCCTAATGATCCTCGGAACTCAATTTATAGCCCAGCAGCATCAAGAGAAAGAAGAATAGAAATAATAGCGATTTCGGTCGAGAAGCTTGAACAAAACACCAATTAGTTTGTATTTTAACGTATGGAAATTTTTGACATTAACTGGAAAGGGATAGTACAGGAAACTCTTATGATTACAAGTTTTGTAATTATAATGATGTTGCTGATTGAGTTTGTAAATGTCTTGACGAGAGGTAAACTTTCGCAAAAACTTAGCAAAAATATTTATGTTCAGGTAATAACAGGAACATTACTTGGCCTTATTCCTGGTTGTATGGGGACATTTACCGCAGTTTCTTTATATACGCATCGAATGTTGTCGTTTGGGGCTTTGGTCGCAACTATGATTGCAACTTCAGGCGATGAGGCTTATTTTATGCTCGCTTGGATACCTAAAACAGCCCTTTTGATTTTTGCCATAGTGGCTATGCTCGCAGTTGTAACTGGAATAATTGTCGATAAAGTTTTTAAAAATAAAAGCTTTGTCGCAAAACACGATTTCTCATTCGATATTCATGAGAAAAATTGTAACGACAAAAATAACTGTTTGTTCGCTTTTCGTAATATTAGTTTCTTGCCAGCAAGAATGGTGCTTGTTGCAATCGTTGGCGGAGTGCTCGCATTAACTCTAACAGGTTGGATAGGGCATTCGCATTCAAATAAGTTAATGTTTAGTTTACCCGAAAAAGAGACAGGTAAAATGGTGCAAATTGCCGATATTACTGAAAGTACTCAAACTGAACATACGCATATTCATGCTGAGGAATGCGAGCATGAAAATCATAATGATCAAGTTCATGAAGCAGAACATAATCACGAACATTCTATTGACTGGATAAAAATTACTATTATAATTAGCTCGCTTTTTGCTTTGATTATTATTCTTTTTACCTCCGAACATTTTGTTAAACAGCATCTAATTAATCATGTAATTAAAACACACCTGCTTAAGATATTTTTGTGGATTGCTGGAACCCTCATTGCTATTAGTTTGATATTGCATAATTTTGATGTTGGAGTTTGGGTTTATAATAATATGTTTTTCATTCTAATTTTAGCCTTGTTATTGGGTATAATTCCACAGTCGGGACCGCATTTGGTTTTTGTCGTGATGTTTATTCAAGGAATAATCCCTTTCAGTATATTGCTCGCCAGCAGTATTGTACAGGACGGACACGGCTCGCTCCCTCTTTTGGCTGAATCGAAAAAAAGTTTCGCTATTATGAAAATTATCAATATCTTAGTAGGATTATTAGTGGGAACATTAGGACTATTTTTGAATTTTTAAAAATAATTAACTATGAAATCTGGAGAATTTACTTTTACAATGATTAAACCTACTGCTGTCAGGCTTGGAAAACTTGTACCAATTTTACACGAAATTGACCATGCAGGCTTTACTGTTATAGCTATGAAAATGACTAGGTTGTCTAGAGAGCAAGCTGAAAGATTTTATGCCATTCATAAAGAAAGACCTTTTTTTGATGAACTAGTATGTTTCATGTCTTCGGGCCCCGTAGTCGCAATAGTATTGCAAAAAGAAAATGCTGTGTTGGATTTTAGAAAACTTATCGGAAATACTAACCCGCAAAATGCCGAAGAAGGTACAATTCGTAAAAAATTCGCCATTTCTGTGCAGGAAAATGCTGTACATGGATCCGATTCTGATGAAAATGCCCTGATTGAAGCAAACTTTTTCTTTAGTCAATTCGAAATATTTCCCCTTAATGAAGATTTTTCGTAATTTATAATTTGGTATAGTTATACCACAATAGACCATGATATGACATGTTAGTAGTAACTATTCTTATTTAGATTTGTAGTATTTTAGTTTATTCTTAATAAAAATTTAACATAAAAAATTTGGATTGTGTTTATTAAATATCTATATTTGCATTAGAATACTTAAATACATATTACAGATTACTAAACCTTAAAAACACAAAATATGAGCGCAAAAGATTTTAACAACAGATTGATGAGTTACGAAAATAGTTTGAACTACTTTGCACTAAGTTTAACAAGGGATTCCGAAACGGCTAAAGATCTTGTTCAGGATACTTACTTAAAAGCAATTCAATATCGTGATAAATATACTTTAGATAACAATATTAAAGCATGGTTGTTCACAATTTTGAGAAATACTTATCTTAACCAAGTTACTAGATTATCTTATAAGAACACAATTAAAGATGATTCAGAAGATTCTTATATTATCAAAAACACATTACCCGAAAATGAAAATGCTGAGTCAATTATAAATACAAATGATATCAGTTACGAAATTAATTCTTTAAATAAAGAATACCGTATTCCTTTTCAGATGTTTTTGGATGGGTATAAATATAAAGAGATAGCCGAAGAAATAGATCTTCCGATAGGAACTGTTAAAAGCAGAATTTTCTTTGCACGTAAAATTTTAATGGAAAAACTTCATGATTTTGTATAAATATTAAAAATTACATACAACTTAATTGTTTAGAAATGCCACTTTATTTGTATAGTGGCATTTCTTTTGCAAATATGTTTTTGCAAATGTTTTTAAATTTGTGTTATTTTACGTTTTGAAATAAGTTGTATGTACAAATTAATAATTATCATTTTCTCAATTACAATCGCAATTTCATTGCCAGCTCAAAAGCGAATGGACTTAGGTATTGATGCAATGGATCGTGAACAGTACGCTGCTGCTATTGAGTATTTTGATGCACAAATTAGAAGAACACCGAAAAAAAAGAATATTGTTGCCGAAGCTGCTTTTAATGCCGGATATTGCTACAAAAAGCTATCCTTGCCTAATAAAGCCGTAGCTTATTTTAGAAAAGCTATATTATACAATTATGAAAATCCTGTTGTGTATTTATATTATGGAGAGGTGCTTCAGATGCTACAAAAGTACGACACTGCATTAATATATTATGAGCAGTTTAAATTGTTAGACCCCAAACATAAACTTGCTAATAAAGGAATAGAGAGTATAAAATATACTTTTGAAATGTTGAAAAATCCAACTAGATACGAAGTCAAAATTAGAGGCATTTTAAATTCGGGCGAATATGATTACTGTCCGTTTTTTGAGGCTCGTAATAACAAAAAAATATATTTCACTTCTACTCGATATGCTCCAACGCATGTATCAATAAGTCCTGAATCGGGCGATTTTTGTTCTAATTTATTTTATTCCGAAATGAATAAGGATGGGAAGTGGTCCGATCCTTTAATTGTTCCTGGGCTTGTTAATACAAATGATGAAGAGGGAGCTGCCTGTCTTAATCATAAATCGAGTAATTTGTATTTTACAAGATGTAAATATGATAAAAATATGGATAAGGGCTGCCGTATATTCGTTGCTAAAAGAGTTGGGAGCTACTGGGGACAAATTAAGGAAGTAGAAATTCCTGGAATTCCTTCTGATATCTCAATAGGTCATCCTGCAATAAGTGATGATGAATTGACTTTGTATTTTGTCGCCGACAGTTTACTTGGTGGTCTTGGTGGCAAAGATATTTATAAAGTAACACGACTAAAGAAAAACCTTCCGTTTGAACCACCCCAAAACCTTGGAGATAAAGTAAATACCGAAGCTGACGAGGTGCATCCTTATATCCGGAGTAATGGAGACCTTTATTTTTCATCTGATGGACATCCTGGCATGGGAGGTTTAGATGTTTTTATCGCTAAACATATTGAGGGAGCAAATTATAAGATTCAAAACCTTGGAAGTCCGATAAATAGTTCGCATGATGATTTTGGCATAGTATTTATGGGCATGAAGGAAGAAGGTTTTTTGACGTCACGAAGAATTGGAGGAATGGGGAAAACAGATTTATATCATTTTGTATTGCCCGAAATAAATTTTGTTGTATCGGGAACTGTTTGGAATAAATATACAAACGAAACAGTACCCGAAGTCGATATTCAAGTGATGAATGATGAATACATTTTAATGGATAGTCAGTCAACTGATGAGTTTGGACGTTATGAGATAGATTTAAAACCTGAGAATAATTATATTTTTTATTATAAAACATCTGGATATAAAGTAGAAAAGGCTTCTGTAGAAACAAAAAATCTGACAGATTCAAAACATTTTATCAGGGATATTTTTTTAGAAAAATAAATATTATATTTGACGAAGTTTATAAAACTAAAAATAGCATACTATGAAACGGATTGTATTTTTATTACTTGTATTGATTTTTCCTATTGTAATGTTAGGACAGAAAGCATTAATTGAGAAAGGAGATGGCTATTATAATACTTATATGTTTGACCTTGCAAAGGATTATTATGAAAAAGCCTTAGGAAGTATTTCTACGCAGGCAGATAAAGCCACAGTGAATTACAAATTGGGTTATTCTTACAAAATGCTTGGAAATAGCGATAAAGCAGAGATGTATTTTGGAGTAGCTGTTAAAAATTATGTGAAGGGTGTCATAAAACCTGACGTTCTGCTTTTTTATGCTGATGCACTCAAAATGAATGGAAAATATGAGGATGCGATAGATATTTACAAACAATATTTGCAGGTTTCCCCACAAGACCATCGTGCGTCAAGTGGATTAGCTGCTTGTAAACTTGTGCCTAAATGGATAAATAGACCTACTCGTTATAAAGTTGTTAATGTGTCTAAGTTTAATACTTTGTCTCTAGATTTTTCCGCTGTGTGGTCATCAAAGGATTACAGAAGTTTGTATTTTACAAGCTCGCGTGAAGGCTCGATGGGTAGTAGGGACAACTATAAATCGGGGCAAAAGTTTACAGATATTTTTGAGGTAACTCAAGATCGAAAAGGAAATTGGAGCGAACCAGTGCCACTCGCTGGTGGCGTTAATACCGAAGACGACGAAGGTGCATCAACTGTCTCGATGAAAGGCTCCGAAATGTTCTTTACAAGATGTAAAGCTGGTAAAAAAATTGACGAACCATGTAAAATGTTTTATACAGCAAAAAAAGGTAATGCTTGGGGAGAACCTATTCAGGTGAGTATTGCAGGATTTGAAAATTACGAAGTCGGATACCCCGCATTGTCTAATGATGATAAAACTCTTTATTTCTCTGCCGAAGCTCCTGCTGGATATGGTGGAATGGACTTATATAAGGCTGAAAGAATTGGAAAATCAGGTTATGAATTTGGACGTCCAATAAATCTTGGAGATGTTGTTAATACTCTTGGTGATGAAGTGTTCCCTACTGTTAGGTCTAATGGAACTCTCTATTTTGCTTCGGATGGACACGAAGGGATGGGTGGTCTTGATATTTATAAAACTATTATGGATGATAATGGCACAATTACAGAAATTGTCAATATGAAATATCCTATAAACTCCTCTTTTGATGACTTCGGAATTATTTTTGAAGGAGACAATGAAATTGGATATTTAAGTTCAAATCGTAAAGGTGGCAAAGGAAGTGATGATATATATTCATTTAGTCTTCCTCCGTTAGTATTAAATTTGAACGGTCTGGTTCGAGATACGACAGACCTTGACAATATTAAGCTTTTAAAAGATGCTAAAATTACAATTATGAACGACGCAGGTGTTGCTGGTGAACTCGTTTCCTCCGCAACGGGTGGCTTTACTTATAAGTTGGAACAAAATCAAAATTATAAAGTTAAGGCAGAAGTAACAAAAGATTATTTCTCTAACTCTATCACTTTTTCTACTTTCAACGTAGAATATGATACTGTTATAAATGTTGTTATAAATCTTGCTAAAATCCCTAAAATTATTACTTTACCAAATATTGAGTACGAATATGATAAGGCTGAACTGCGTCCAGAATCAACTGTTGCTCTTGACGGCTTAGTAAAAACAATGGAAGATAATCCAAATTTGACTATCGAACTTCGTGCTCATACCGACTTTAGAGGTAGAGATGAGTATAATATGGAACTGTCTCTTGCTCGTGCAAAATCTTGTGTGGATTATCTTATTGAAAAGGGTATTAAAGCCGATCGACTTACTGCTAAAGGGCTTGGCGAATCTGAACCTAAAGTTATCGATAAAGAGCTTAATAAAGCTTTTACGTATTTCACGATAGGAACTATTTTAGATGAGGCTTATATTACAAGTATTAAGGATACTAAAAAGAAGGAAGAAGCTCATCAAATAAACCGTAGAACAGAATTTAGCGTACTTTCAACGGATTATGGAATTGACGAAGTGAAAGACCCTGAAAAAGAAGAAGCTAAAAAGGAAAAAGGACAAGGAAGTGCTATTATTAAAGAGACTAAAAACGGAGATTTCTAAAAGTATTATCCAAAATAAATTTTGCAGCAGTCTTATGGGCTGCTGCTTTGTTTAGTAAAATAGGAGTAACTTAAGATATTATGAAATTAGTTTTGCCCTATTCAAATAGTAATCTTGCTGCTCTTTATATTGAATATGATGAATCTATTCTTACTAAAGCAAATGAAACTGTAATAAGCTATATTGATGAAATGACTAAAAGTCTTGCATTAAAGTAAAAAGAGGAATTAATTAAAAATAAAGGAGCATCTGATAAAAAAAGTAAAACTGAAACTAAGTCAAAGAAAAGTTCGTAATTGCATTTAAAAATCTAAAGAATTTAAAAGACTCAAATTTTTAAAATTTTAATTCCCCCTATAATAATTTATAAAAATTTCTTATATTTGTAATAAAGTATAACACAAATCACACATAAAATTACTTTTTTGACTTTATTGTATGATTTTAACATATATGTAAACTAGTTAGCTGCAAGTGGAAGACAAAAAAGAGTAATACTTTTTCTGAGAATTTTTGAACAGAAATTCATCTTGAAAACCGCTACCGGAAAACATTAATTGAAAAAAGCGGAAATATTATTATTGAAAACTTTTGAATCCAATTTACTCGCTACATTTATTTGGGAAAATTGAGTTTTGCCTGCCCACTTTCTCAGACAGGAAATTTTCACACAACGGAAAGAATGAAAAAGTTTGGTAGGTTCGACTTTCCATGAAGTGCTGAAAAATCTATTAAACTGCATTTTCTGAAAGATTTTAAAGAAAAATTAGGAGCAGAAAAGCTTCCAGAATCTAAAATAATCTAAAGTAAGTCGCAAAACGGAATTTAAAGGAGGAAAAATGAGTGAATCCGCTTTTACTGAAAAAGAAACGCAACTTTTATACTGAAAACGCTGAAAATGCTGGAAAACAATGAAAAAGTTGCTTGGAATTACTTTTGAAATTTTAGAATTAAAAATCGTTGCTTAAACTGAAAACCTTGAAGAAAAGCCGACGCTAAAACTCAATTTTAAAGGCATTTCGGAAATAAAAAAACTGAACTCGAAGAAGAAATTTTGAACTTTTATAGCTCGTAACATTTTCTGTAACGGTAGCTAACTTTGTGCTGCTAAAATAATTTTTATCGAATTGAAAAAATGAATATCTTTTTCTGTTCAAAAGGCTGAAAGACAAAACAAGTATTACTCTTACAACCACCAGCAGCTAACAGCAACTATGTGATAATGCGGAATGTGTAGGAATTTGGAAAGAAATTTCACTTTCGAAAATCCGCCAATCCGCTTTGCGAATTGTGCAAAATTTAACATATCTTTACAGTTGAAAAATTATAATTTAACAAACATATTTACAACGGCTTGGCTCCGTGGGAACTCTGATAAGGTGATTTCGATTCCTATTCCGCACTACACATAGTCGCAACCGTTA
>JAQVPT010000126.1 GCA_028701945.1 Bacteroidales bacterium | reverse complement strand
ACCCATCTCCTTCACGAAATAGTTGATACTGATCTAACAATCGACGATAATAAAGATTATAATCCCAATGAAACTTATTGCCTCCAGATAATTTAATTGCAACAAAACCTGTTTTTATTTTCTCGTACTGATTTTCATACATTGGAGTGTAAAAACTATTAGAGCCAAAGTTTTTACCAAGCAAACCTATCATTGTTTTGAATTTCACTAATTTGAAATTTGCATTATTTTCATAATACAAGCTTTTTCTATCATAGTCAGTATTTGTCATAAAACCATCAGAAGCAGAATATGAGAGACTTAAACTGTGTTTAATTACTCCCGTTATAAATTTAGCACCAAAGTCGAGTTTTTTTGTATTAAAACTGCCAAAAGAAAAATCGAGTTCTAAAGAATTTTTATCAGGAATAATACTTATAAAATTAATCGCACCAGTAAGAGCATTCGGACCAAAAACTCTACATGCTGGGCCCGACAAGACCTCTACAGCAGCAATATTCGAATTATTAACAGGAATATTCAGATTATGATGACCTGTCTGCACATCACTAAGGTTAATGCCATTTAACAAAACAATATTTTGATCAAAACTACCACCCCTAATATTTATATCCGATTGTACACTTGAAAAAGATCTTTGCCTAATATCAACAAGTGAGTTCTCCTTTAAACCAGTACTAATATCATTGTCGGAAGATAAGTGCAAATCATTAGCAGTTATAATTTTTATGGCTTGCAAATTTTGACTTTCAATAATCTCAAATCTCGATGACTTAATTTCAACTTCTTTTAACAAAATAGTGTCTTTTGATTGAGCAGAAATTTCGTTATCCGCAATACAAAAAACGATTCCCAATAAAAACAAATGCAGTAAATACTTCATCAACCAATATTTTTGCAAATGTCAAACTATTATTCTATTCTCAAAAACTATTAACTATGTGTTTTTAATAAATTATACTATTACAAATCTTTAGTAACTATAATTACACTAATTTTGCTACAATAAAATTTTTTATCATGCGATTTTTCTTACATTATTATTTGTTTTGGGATTATACACCATGTCATTTTCGCATTTTTAAAGAGCAAAAGTCATAAATTAATTGTAATAGCAGTACTCTATATTAATCTGTGCAGTGGTGTATTATGTATTCTATACTGACGTAAACATTTAACCATAAAAAAAGCCTGCTAAGCAGGCTCTCTTTTACAATCTTTCTTCTATTTTCTTCCAGTCAACTAATTCCCAGAAGTTTTCCACATATTTTGATCTTAAATTTTGATAATCTAAGTAATATGCGTGTTCCCAGACATCACAAGTTAAAATTGGTTTATGTCCTTCGGTTAATGGCGAACCAGCGTTTGAAGTTCCTGTAATTTTCAATTTACCATTATCAAGAACAAGCCATGCCCAACCCGAACCAAACAATGTTGCAGCTTTTGTGCTAAATTCCTCTACAAATTTCTCGAATGAACCAAAAGTTTGGTTAATCATTTCGGCTAGTTTACCACTTGGTTTTGCCTGTGGATTTGCTGAAAAACCTTCCCAGTAAAATGTATGATTCCATACTTGTGCAGCATTATTAAAAATACCACCATCTGATGTTTTGATAATATCTTCGAGAGATTTTTTTGCAAAGTCTGTTCCCTCTATCAAACCATTAAGTTTTGTTACATAACCGTTGTGGTGTTTTGTGTAATGGAACTCCACAGTTTTTGCACTGATGTGGGGTTCTAATGCGTTCATTTCGTAGGGTAATTTTGGTAAATTAATCATATCACTTTAGTTTTTAGTTAATAAATACTGTTTGCTAAATACAACAAGCAATATACAAAAATGTTTGAAATCTATCTACCAAATCACCTAATTTAGAATCATGATAAATAGCACCTACTAAAATTAATAAAAAATTAGAATTTTCTTAATTATAAAATTGATTTTACAAGTCTCAAACTGTGAGTATATCGCTTAATATTCTTATTGTAAATTCCTTGGTGGTCAATTGTATCTATCCGAACTTTACCCGAAGCGTGAATAATTCTTGAACCATCTAAAATTACACCAACGTGAACGATATTCCCTTCTTCATTATCAAAAAAAGCTAGATCGCCAGGGTTAGCTTCGGCCAAAAAACTAAGAGTATTCCCTAATTTAATTTGTTTTGAGGCATCTCTCGGAATATTGCAAGCGACTAAGCGATATAACAACTGGGAAAACCCAGAACAGTCAAGTCCAAAAGCTGTACGCCCACCCCATAAATAAGGAGTATTCAACATCTCCAAAGATTTTTGAACTATAAATTCTCGCTTGTTTTCACTTATCGACGCAAATTTAGAATTATCAAAACTATATTTATTTGAGCCAATCGAAAACTCATTTGTCCCCTCATCACAAGCAGGAATGACAGCTCCCAAAGGAATTATCATTTTTTGCTGAGAGTCTAGCAAAATCTCTGTCTGGCTTTCGCTACAAATCAATCCTTCAAAAATATAGTCTTTGCCTACATCTTCTTTTTCTACAATATCAGCTATAACGTTAGAATCTATCCAACCTTCATAATCGTCATGTATAAGTCTGACTTTCGTCCAATCGCTCCGATGTATAAGTATTTCGAAGCATTCGCCAAATAATATCTGATTTAGCATTTCCGACTTATGAGACATTCCAGCTCTTAAAGGGATGTAACCAATTTCACAAATTCCAATTTTCATGTAAGCAATTTTAATAACTCAAAAGTAAATACTTATAGATAACTACAAACATAAGAAATATCTTTTTTTTAACAATTGAATGTAAATTGCACAGATTTTCATAAAGTTTAGGGCTTGTTAAATTAAAAATTGCGTCTTTTTTTCTTGTTACTTATATAATCTTAGGTCTTTTATACCAATTTTATTACAAAATACTCTATTGGATGTTGTAATTATTTTTTGCATATACAAGGCAACAAATAGCGACATAGCAATAGTTACGGCCATATTTTTTAACGAAGCAGAAGCGTAAAACAATCAATTTATATCGGGTGTTTTGTGATTATATTGGTATTATATATCTTTACAAAAAATATCCGGAATGAAATTCAAAAAATATTCTGTAATCATATATGCAATCATACTTTTTTTGTTGAGTGTGGCTTTTGTTGTTTATATTTTCCCGAAAGAGAAAAAGTTTCAATATTCATTTTCTCAGGGTAGCCCATGGTTACATGAGAATTTGATAGCACCTTTCAATTTTCCAGTTTATAAATCTGATGAAGAAATTACTCAAGAGCAAGACAGCATCAGAATAAACTTTATACCTTATTATGTTTACGACAGTGTTGCAATAAAATTAGCAGTAGATGATTATGTGATTAAACTTGAAGATATATGGCAAAATGAAATTATCGCAAATCTTGAGGAAACTGGAAACTTTAAAAAGAATCTACTGCAAAAAAAGTTTGCTTCTTATATAATACTTGTTGACAATTTACTCCAAGAGACTTTTAATAAAGGTGTGATCGAAATTCCCGACAGCATCTCAGAACCACATAAGTTTCGATTTTATTTGTATGATGGTAAAATAAGCAAACTAAATTATGCGACTTCTTATGCCCTTTTGGGTGATGTTCAAAATAGTTTTGATGACATCTACATTAAATCTGGACTAAGTGAAACCGATTCTCTCGCAGGGTTTAAAATCAAAAATTACAATAACTCTCACAAACTATTACCCAGCATTATTTATGATAAAAACATGAACAAAAACATCCTTTCGAGCCTACTTGACGCAGTTGCAACATCACGCGGAATGGTACAAAAAGGTGAATTGATAATTCAGAAAGGACATATTGTCGGAATGCACGAGAACAAAGTTCTTTTATCACTTAAAAAAGAGGTAGAAACAGACGTCTCGAATGTAAATCATGCAATTATAAGTTTCGGCATTTCACTTTTATTCTTATCGCTTTACTTTATCTTATTCTTATATCTTTTTTATCACGACAGAAAAATTCTAAATAGTTTTAAAGCAAATACATTTTTTACTCTGCAAATGCTTTTACTTATTGTAAGCGTGGTAATCATTTTTAAATATACAGACATTAGCATAAATGTTATTCCTTTTACTTTAATCCCATTATTACTTTTTACTTTTTACAGGTTTAACGTTTCATTCATTGTGTTTTTAGCATCCATACTTATAGCAGGATTTTTTGCTGCTAATAATTTTGAGTTTGTTTTTATTCAAACAATAGCTGGTTTGGTCGCAATGTTTAGTTTACGAAATACACGAAAACGCAGCCAAATTTTCATTTCTACAATATATGTGTTTATAACTTACATTGTTCTACACTCGGGTTTTATCCTAATGAAACAGGGAGATTTTTCGGATTTAATATCTAATGAAGTTTATATTTACGGTATCAGCTCAGCCTTACTAGTATTGTATTTACCTATTGTTTATCTTTATGAAAAGATTTTCGGATTTTTATCAGATTTTACATTAATGGAATTATGTGACACGAACAATCCAGCATTGCGACAGCTTTCCGAAAAAACTCCTGGCACATTTCAACATTCGGTACAGGTTGCAAACTTAGTAGAATCTGTTACACGAGAGCTAGGAGGCAATTACCTGCTTGCACGTGCAGGAGCACTTTATCACGACATCGGAAAATCGGTTAATCCAGAATGTTTTATCGAAAATCAAGATGGAGCAAACATCCACGACAAATTAGACTATGAAGAAAGTGCCCAAAAAATAATTTCACATGTGGAGTTAGGCGTCGAAATTGCAAAAAAACATAAAATTCCGGCACAAGTTATCGACTTTATAACCATGCACCACGGAACAAGTCTTACTAAATATTTTTATAATTCGTGGATAAACGAAAACCCTAACTTAACACCAAACATTACTAATTTCAGATATCCTGGACCAAAACCAAACAATATTGAGACAGTTGTAATGATGATGGCTGATGCAATTGAAGCCGCTTCACGTACACTTGATGTTTACAGTCCCGAATCTATTGACAAACTAGTATCGGTAATAATTGATTCCCAATTAAACGCTGGGCAATACGACGATGTAGATATTACTTTGAAGCAAATATCGCAAGCTAAAAGAATATTTGCTCAAAAAATTAGTAATATTTATCACTCGCGCATTGTATATCCAGAAATTAATGCGAAAAACAATTAATAAAAACAATATATTTGCAAACTGAATGTTATAAACATGTTTTTATAACCTATGTACAAAAAAAATTGCATAAACATATTGTTTTTTATCTTTCTGAGCGTTGCTATCAATGCACAGACAGCTTTCATTAATGGTTTTGTGTATGATGCAAAATCAAAACCTGTGCAATTTGCCAATGTGAGTGTAAAAAACAAAGCTATCGGTACTGCTACCGACAAATATGGCTACTTTGAGCTATCTGTTCCAACAAATCAAGAAATTACAATTGAAGTTTCATATTTAAGTTACCAGACTTACACCGAAAATTTTAAACTGACAAACGGAGAAAAAAAGGAAATCACAATACATCTACAAGAATCATATACAGTGCTACCTGAGGCAAATATTGGTGCCAACACCGAAAGGTTTGCTCCTGCCGTTCGTTTAAATCCAGAAATATCAATGAATATCCCAACTGTTGGAGGTTTTGAAGACATTCTTAAATCTTTGCCATCAGTATCGTCTAACAACGAGCTAAGCAGCCAGTATAATGTCAGAGGCGGCAATTTTGATGAAAATCTAATATTTGTAAATGATATAGAAATTTATCGCCCTTTATTAATTCGATCTGGACAGCAAGAAGGACTTAGTTTTATCAATTCTGACATGGTTTCTGCGATAGTTTTCTCTGCAGGTGGTTTTGAAGCAAAATATGGCGATAAAATGTCATCAGTATTAGACATCAAATACCGAAAGCCAAAAGATTTTGGCGGAACAGCTTCAGCCAGTTTGTTAGGTGCGAATCTGCACTTGGAAGGGACAAGTAAAAACCATCTTTTAAAATACAACACTGGGCTACGCTATAAAACTACAAAATACCTTTTGTCATCTATGGATATGGCCGGTCAATATGATCCTACATATCTCGATTTTCAGGCTTTTGTTACGTACGACATTAGTGAAAAACTTGAATTATCTTTTCTCGGTAATTTAAATAATAATAAATATAGTTTTGTTCCTGAAGATCGCGAAACATCATGGGGAACAATGGACGAAGCATTAAAAATAATGATGTATTTCGAAGGTCAAGAATTAGATAAATTCACAAACTCTACGGCGGCCTTTACTGGAACCTTTAAAGCAAGCCAAGATCTTACTATGAAATTCATCGTTTCAGGATATTACACATCAGAAAAGGAATCTTATGATATTCTTGGACAATATTATCTTAATGAATTAGACAAACAGCTAGGATCCGATAATATGGGAGATAGTGTTTCAAATATTGGTGTCGGTTCATACTTAAATCATGCTCGCAATAACTTAAACGGATATGTAATATCGTCAAAATATTTAGCTGATTATAAGTACAAAGACCACAATTTCTCATGGGGTGCACAATATAATTACGAACTTTTTGATTATAGTGTACACGAATGGGAAATGGTTGACTCTGCGGGTTATTCAATGCCTTACAATTATTTGGGAGCAATTGCAAACAGAGATTTAGTTCCTTTGTTTTTTACTGATATTGCAGAAATCAACATCGCAACTAATAGGTTGAATGCCTTTTTTCAAGATTCTTATTTAATAGAAATTGATAGCACAGAATTATCTATTGGCGGTGGAATAAGATTAAATTATTGGGATTTTAATAATGAATTCCTTATAAGCCCACGATTTAATATCGGTTTTAAACCAAATTGGGAAAATAATTTTGTTTTCAGATTTTCAACTGGTTTATATCAGCAACCACCATTTTTTAAGGAAGTTCGTAAGTTAGACGGCACATTAAATCGTGATATAAAAGCACAATCATCATTCCATCTTGTTTTAGGGGCTGATTATGAGTTCTCTGCGTGGAACCGACCATTCAAATTAGTTACTGAGGTATTTTATAAATATATGTATAACTTAATTCCCTATGATATCGATAATGTAAAAATCAGATATTATGGCGAAAATCTTGCACAAGGATACTCAACGGGAATTGAGGCAAAAATTAACGGTGAATTTGTTCCAGGCACCGAGTCGTGGATTAGTATTGCTCTATCACAAACAATGGAAGATATAGAAGGTGATTTTTATAAATCGAAAGATGCACAAGGAAATATCGACACCGTTTATCTCGGAATGATTCCACGACCAACTGACCAAAGATTGAATTTCGGGATTTTTTTCCAAGATTATATTCCTAAACATGAAACATGGCAAGCCTACATTAATTTATTGTTTGGAACAGGTCTGCCAGTCGAAAAAGCCGAAAAGCCCTATCCACGATTTAAACCATACAGAAGAGTTGATATAGGAATCTCAAAACAGCTAAAAGGAGATTACAAAAAGTTGCCAGATTCTAACCCATTTAGACATTTTAAAAATATTTGGTTGACACTTGAGGTTTTCAATCTCTTAGATATAAATAATGAAATTTCGTACACCTATGTAACTGATATTAGAGGCTGGCAATATGGAGTACCCAATTATCTTACCGGACTTAGGCTAAACTTAAAGCTGATTATGAGATTTTAGATAAACTCTAAAACTTGCCTTTACCCGGAAATTTATACTTCTCTTTTGACTCTTGCTCCGAAAAAACATAAAACTTGCCCTTTGCTTGGCTACAAAGGTCTCCATCAGTATCATAAACACTAATCTCAATTTCTGAAATATTTCTGCGAAAAGAAATCTCAGTAGCTTTAATGGAAATCTTCCCTTTATCAGAACTTAGCGGTTTTTTATATCGACAATTAAGCTCCATTGTTACCGCCGACCTACCGTGCTTTACAAAAACATACCATTCTCCTGTTTCGTCCATTAAGGTAGCTTGAATTCCACCATGCACTACTCCTTTCCAACCGTCAAATTCAGAGCGGGGTTGCCACTCACTCCAAACAGTCGCATCATTTTCAAAAAACTCCATCTGCAAGCCCTGTTTGTTTTTAGGAGAGCATCCGAAACACATATACTCGGGAGTTGATTTTACAAAAGCATTCTTTACTCTTCTCATATTACAAAATTAAAAAAAGGCGGATTAAAAATATTAAACCGCCTAATAATTTTTAAAAATATTTTCTAGTTAATAATAATTTTTTTGGTAAATACTCCCTCAGACAATTCAATTTCTACAAAGTAAATACCCGCTTTTTGTTGCGTCAAATCAATAACTGTTTCTTCAGAATTAGTTGTAAATTTTAACAAATCTTGCCCTAAAATATTTTTAACACATATTTTTGCATTCGATTCAGGTAATTTAACTGTAATCATACCATAAGTAGGATTTGGATAAATATTAATTTGTTTAGACAACTCGCCATCTATATCCACGCCAGAATTAGTTTCAACTAATAAATCATCAATTTTAAAAGCAAATTGATCATTCGACACACATTGTATAGCCAAATAAACCGACTGACCACTATATGCTGATAAATTATATGTGTATTTTTTCCAGTCAGATGTAGTTGTAATCGTCCCGCCAGAAATATTAGAAAAACTACCTATTGAGTTATTAGTAGTAGAAATTAAAACTTTGAATTTTTCAGATGTATAAGTTGTTGAACCCGGACGTGCCCAAAAACTAAAAGATGAATTATTTTGCAAATTTATCTGTGGAGTAATAAACCAATCATTATTAGGAGGTGTAGTTGAAGCAAAACAAGCACCATCTTTCACTCCGCCGTGTGCTGCCCATGATGTTCCACTTGTTGGCATTGTAGCTGTTGAGTTGAAAGCCATATAAGCTCCTGTATAACCCTCATTAGCAAAATCAATGTCTTGCATTCCGAATGTTGTAGAACCGTCTCCATCATAAGTTGTACAAGGTGAGAAATTATCTACGGCAAAATTGGTGCAATTTTCAAAATCATAACTAAAGCCACCACCACTCATAACAGTTATATAACCGTATTTAATCTTCGTATCACTGTCAGAGCTTGTATTTACAGTAAGTGTTACGTTGTATGTTCCTGCTGTGTTATAAGTAATTGTAGGATTTGCGTATGTCGAGCTTGATGGTGTTCCTCCAGGAAACGACCAACTACGACTAGTAACATAACCGCCTGTCGATAAATCAGTAAAACTCACCTGACCACCAACCGATACACTTGTTGGTGAAGCACTAAAATCAGTAATTAAACCAATATTATTAGGGTCCAAAATATCACAAGTTGTTGCACCTGTATTATCAGGGTCTAACCAATATTTAAGCTGCTGAGATGAAGCTGAACCGTTTGATGTCCAATGATAAGAAAGTTTTCCGTAAAGGACTGGAGAAGTAGGAGAAGAACAATACGAACTTCCGCCAGATAAAGTACCAACAACAAG
>JAQVPT010000002.1 GCA_028701945.1 Bacteroidales bacterium | reverse complement strand
TGTAATCCAGTGATTCTGTATCTTCACATCTCGACATCAAATAATCCTCACATTTGTTCTTTTGTTCTTACTTCGATTGTTCGATTGTTCGATTGTTCTCCTGTTCTACTTCAAAAGCATCTTGCTATCAATAATCCTAAACAACACTGAATTAACCGATTACCGATTACTGAAATCTCGAATACCTGTTCGCATAAAGTTGTGATTCTGTAATCCAGTAATCCAGTGATTCAGTATCCTCACATCTCGACATCAAATAATCCTCACATTTGTTCTTTTGTTCTTACTTCGATTGTTCGATTGTTCGATTGTTCTCCTGTTCTTACTTCAAAAATCTCAAGCTGTCAATAATCATAAACCTTTGTAATTACCCGATTACCGATTACTGACATCACTGATTACTTGTTCTTTTGTTCTCATAAAGTTGTAATCCAGTGATTCTTCATCATCACATCTCCACATCAACTAGTCCTGACATTTGTTCTTTTGTTCTTACTTCGAATTTTCGTTTGTTCTCTTGTTAAAAAATCTTTTGCTTTCAATAATCCTAAAATCATCAAACTGAGAACCGCGAACCGCGAACCGCAAACCGATAAACCGTTAACCCCCGCTAACTCGAATTTTCAATCCGACTAAAATTCAATAACAATATCACTAATTAACATAATCCTCACTTATCTCGTAAATACTGCCGAATTATTTTTAATTTTGCTTTATGAACGAGAATGAAATTAAGTTTTTGATTATACGCTTTAGTTCGATTGGCGATATAGTTTTAACAACACCAATAGTTCGTTGTCTAAAGCAGCAGGTGGAGGGAGCAGTTGTTCATTTTCTTACTAAGCCAGTTTATGCCTCAATATTGGAGTCAAATCCTTTTATAGATAAAGTGCATACTTTGGGTAGTTTTCACGAAACTATTAATGAGTTGCGAGACGAAGGTTTTGATTATATTATCGATTTACATAAAAATATTCGCTCGCTTAGGTTTAAAAATAGACTTAAAATTATAGATTTTTCGTTCGAGAAATTAAATTATGAAAAATGGTTGTTAGTTAATGCCAAGAAAAATAAATTGCCTGATTTACATATCGTTGATCGTTATTTTGAAACGGTTAAGCTTTTTGATGTGGTAAATGATAAAAAAGGATTGGACTATTTTATTCCTCAGGGTGTTAATTATGATTTTAAAGAAATGTTTTCTGATGAGGATAAGTTTGTAGCTTTTGCAATTGGCGGGCAACATGCAACTAAACAATTACCTGCAGAAAAAATCAGAGAAATTTGTTTGGGAATTAATAAGCCTGTTATTTTGATAGGAGGTAAAGAAGACCAGAAAATTGGTGAGGAGGTATCCGAAAAATTAGAGCATGTTTATAATTTGTGCGGAGAAACTTCACTTGATGAGTCGGCGTATATAATAAACAATTCTGCCTTAGTAATTACTCACGATACTGGTATGATGCACATTGCTGCGGCACTTAAAAAAGATATTATTTCGATTTGGGGAAATACAGTGCCTGAATTTGGAATGTATCCATATTTGGCAGGAATTAATTCGGAGATTTTTGAAGTTGAAAACTTAAAATGTCGTCCTTGTTCGAAAATAGGATTTAAAAAATGTCCTAAAAAACATTTTGATTGTATGCAAAAACAAGATATTCAGGCAATTATAACAAAAGCAAATAATTTATTAGGTAGATGAAGAAAATTTGTGAAAACTGCGGAAAAGAATTTACATGCACCCATAACGAAAAATGTTGGTGCGTAAACTTTGTAATTTCACGAGAATTGTCTTTATATCTTAAAGAAAAATTTAATGATTGTTTATGTTCAGAATGTTTGGCACAGCATATAACAAATGCGAAGGAAATATTAAGAAATAAAAATTAATTATGTCGGCAGATACTCTTCAAAAATATATCGAACATTTAGAAACTCAAAACGAAATAATTCGAGTAAAGGAATTTGTTGACCCAGAGCTTGAAATTACCGAAATTGCTGACAGAATGATGAAACAGCAGGGAGGAGGCAAGGCTTTACTTTTTGAAAATACTGGCACTGATTTTCCAGTTTTGATAAATCATTATGGTTCAGACAATAGAATTTTATTGGCTTTGGGCTTAAAGTCTTATGATGAACCTGGTGAACGAATTGATAAGATTTTATCAAAATTAGCAGGTGCGAATGAAAGTTTTAGGTCAAAACTTGCTCTTTTGCCAGAGCTTAAAACTGCATCTGACTGGATGCCAAAACGTTCATCTAAAAAAGGGCAATGTCAAGAAATTATAATTAAAAATCCTGATTTAAGTATTTTACCAGTTTTAAAATGTTGGCCTCACGATGGCGGTAGATTTGTTACTTTGCCAATGGTAATTACTCAAGACCCGATTACTAAAATTAGAAATGTCGGAATGTATCGAATGCAGATTTTTGACAAGAACTCTACCGGAATGCACTGGCATTTACACAAAGGAGGAGCGGAGCATTATAATAAACACAAATTAGCAGGTAGTAAAATGCCTGTTTCGGTCGTTTTGGGCGGAGACCCTGTTCTAACTTATTGTGCAACTGCTCCATTACCCGAAAATATTGATGAATTTATGCTCGCAGGTTTTCTAAAAAATCAAAAAGTAAATCTTGTAAAATCAATTACGAATGATATTTATGTTCCCGATACTGCCGATTTTGTTATTGAAGGTTACATTGATCCTAACGAAGAGCTGAAACGCGAAGGACCTTTTGGAGACCATACTGGGTTTTATTCTTTAGATGATATGTACCCTGTTTTTCATGTAACTTGTATTACTCATAGAAAAAATGCGGTTTATCCAGCAACTATCGTAGGTGTGCCACCGATGGAGGATTTTTATTTGGGAAAAGCTACCGAACGAATTTTTCTAAAACCAATTCAAATTACTATTGCACCCGAAATAATTGACATTCGACTTCCGGGCTATGGTGTTGCTCATAATTTAGTTTTGATTAAAGCAAAAAACACATATCCTGGTCAAAGTTTTAAAATTATGAACGCTCTTTTAGGTGCTGGTCAGATGATGTTTTCAAAAGTCTTGATTTGTTTTGATGAAGATGTTGATATCCATAATGATAGCGAAGTTTTTGATGTCATTTGTCGAAATATTTCTCCAGAGAATAGTATTATAATTGGCAAAGGGCCTTCTGATGTTTTGGATCATTCTGCTTATCAATACACATTTAGTGGTAAATTGTTGATTGATGCTACTAAAAGCAATACTAGCGAAATAAAACAAGTAGGGCTGTCGGACGAAATCAATAACATAAAATACAGTGATCAAAATTTGATTATTATCGGTGCAGAAAACAATGACGAAAATTTTTTGAAACAAGGAAAATCCATTATTAAAAACAATCAAATTGAGGATTGTAAAGTACTTATAATAATTGATAATTTTGTAAGCTTTGAAAATCCATTTTTATACGCTTGGTACGTGCTTAATAATATTGACCCTTCGCATGATTGTGAAGTCTTAGAAAATTGCTTAATTGTTGATGCTGGTATTAAAACTAAAAAGAAAGACGGTTTTAATAGACCTTGGCCTAATATTGTGTCAATGGACAAAAAAACAATTTCCAAAATAGATGAAAACTGGAATAAATATTTTGAGATTCCTTTTATAACATCGCCTTCAAAGAAACTTGAAAGTCTTATAAAAGGGGATTCGGAACTTTTTGAATTAAATCAGAATAGCTAATTATTAATAAATGAACTTAACATGGTAAATAACAATTACGCAATACAAAAACTAATTGATGAAGGATATGAGTTTAAATCTAAACAATATATAGAAGAAGGTTTAGAGCTGTTTAAGAAAGAAATGGGCGGTTTTGTTGTGTTTTTCATTGCCTTGTTTGGTGTTTTTATGGTGTTAAGTTATGTATTGGGTAACTATTCTGGTTTTATAACAAATTTAATTCAGCCTGCTTTAATTGGCGGAGCATTGCTTTTTGCAAATGATGTCTTAATGAATAGAAAACCTGACTTTAATAGATTTTTTGATGGATTTAAGTTCTTTTTACCTCTTTTATTATTAAGTATTGTTACAAGTGTGCTTGTGCTGATAGGGTTGATATTCTTAATCATACCAGGTATTTATCTGAGCGTTAGTTTTTCTTTATCAAATATGCTAGTTGTATTTTTAGGATACGATTTTTGGTCTGCAATGGAGATTAGCAGAAATATCGTAAGTAAAAATTGGTGGGACTTTTTTAAGTTTTTTCTTATTCTTTTCCTAATAAATTTAGGTGGTGTACTTGCTTGTGGTGTAGGAGTAATTTTCACTGCACCGGCAACACTTTGTATGACTTATTGTGCATTCGAAGATATTGTGGGAGGAGCAATCCGTAAATATAATATCCCTGAAATACCTGAACAACCAATAGATGAAAATGAATAGAAAATATTTAATCTTGCTTATTGCATTTAATCTGATATTTATCGGATTTGTTAATGCACAGAAAAACCCAAAGAGTTTTGAACTGCCAAAGCTTAAAAAATCTGAAGAAATTGTTTGTCATAAATCTTATTGTCTTGTTTATAGTGAAGAACATGAACAGGCAAAATGGGTAGCTTATGTTCTTAAATTGGATATGATAAATGGAGATGTAAAAAGAAGCAATAAGTTTAAGGAAGATCCGAAAATTAAAACAAAATCTGCCAACGATAATGATTATAAAGGTAGCGGTTATGATCGCGGACATCTCGCACCAGCAGCAGATATGAGTTTTTCCGAACAATCAATGCAGGAATCGTTTTATTATAGCAATATGTCGCCTCAAGAACCAAGTTTTAATCGTGGGATATGGAAAAAACTTGAGACAGAAGTAAGGTGTTATGTCGAATATTTAGATAAAATTTATGTTGTAACTGGACCAATACTTGTTGATGGTTTAACTGAAATAGGAGATAATGGCGTTGATGTTCCAGAAGAGTATTACAAAGCTGCCTTGTTTGTTAGCGATACTTGTGTTGAGGCAATAGCTTTTGTTATGCCAAATAAAAAAATCAGTGCCGAATCTATTTATAATTATGCAATAAACATTGATGATTTGGAGAAAAAAACTGGGATGAACTTTTTTTATAATTTGCCGTTTTTATTAGAGCGGCGAGTCGAAAAAAAACTTAATATTGAATTTTGGGAAAATTTAAAATAAAGCAGTATAATTTTAAACAATAAATCTTATGGATGAAAACTTTTGGTTGGCTTTTGGTTTAACATTATTTGCTGGCTTATCAACTGGAATAGGAAGTTTAATTGCATTTTTTGCAAGTAAAACCAACACTAAATTATTATCTTTTAGTTTAGGCTTGTCCGGTGGTGTAATGATGTATATTTCTTTCGTCGAAATGTTGCCTGATGCAGTAGAAAAGTTAACGGAAACTTATGCTGGTTATGGACCATGGTATGCAATTACAGCCTTTTTTGGTGGAATGTTAATAAGTTTACTTATAGACAGATTAGTGCCAGAGAAAGATAATCCACACGAAATGAGGTTTGTAGAAAGCATGAGTAAAGAAATTGATAAAAACAACTTGCATAGAATGGGTGTATTTACTGCTCTCGCTATTGCTATTCATAATTTTCCTGAAGGGATTGCAACATTTGTGGCTGCTTATTCGGATTTGGAACTAGGAATACCGATAGCTTTGGCAGTGGCTATTCATAATATTCCTGAAGGAATTGCGGTTGCTGTACCAATTTATTTTGCTACAGGTAACAGACGTAAAGCTATGAGATTATCATTTTTATCGGGTTTGGCAGAGCCTCTTGGTGCTTTACTTGCGTTCGCATTTATTATGCCGTTTTTAAATGATGCAGTTTTAGGAATAATTTTTGCAGTAGTCGCAGGCATAATGGTTTTTATTTCATTTGACGAATTGCTCCCAGGTGCTCAAAAATATGGGAATCATCATATCCCAACTTATGGAGTAGTTATCGGAATGGCAATAATGGCTTTTAGTTTGTTGTTATTAGGTTAAATTAATCAATAATTGTATGAAATATTTTATAATTGGTTTAAGTTTTATAATTTCTATCGTAATATTTACTGCCTGCGATGATGATATCAATTATGAAGGTAAAGTTAGTTGTGATAAAATTAGTCTTAATGATTCTATTAGAATACGGAAAATTCAGTTTTACAATGAAAATGTAGGATTGTTATGTGGTGGAACTAAAAACACAAATGGAAGCATATATATTACCAACGATGGTGGTAATTCTTGGACAAAAACATTTCAGTCCGATAGCTTATCGGTTAACTCATTCTTTTATCTCAACGATTCAGTAGTATTTGCTTGTGGCGATAGTTTGATGTTGTTAAAATCAAAAAACCTTGGGCATGATTGGTCAATTATAGAGCTTGATAACTATCCTTATTTAGATTATTATCTACCATATCATGATATTTATGCTACTAGTGAGGATAATATTTTTTTAGTTGGTGGCGAGCATTTTAATAAAGGATTATGGTCTGAAACAGAAACGGGAAATTATCCTTGGACACATGATTCTTACGATAATGAGTTTGCATCTCTTTGTTTTGTTACAGAACATGTTGGATTTATTGGTGGATACGGTATTATGATGGTTACCGAAGACGGAGGAAATACTTTTGACCATATAGATTTTGAAAATGAATTTTTTGTCGATATGGAAACTGATGGTGATGGAAATGTATATGCTGTTTCTAATAGAGGAATCCTTTATTATAGCTCAGACCTTGGTTATAATTGGTCTAGCTTGATTGATGACTATAATGCTGAATTTACTGACTTGTTTTTAGGGAAAGAGGTTTCGTCAGTTTGTGGTCTTAACGGATTGGTGTATATTAAAAATTTAGGGAATAGCAATTGGTTAAAAATTAATGACATTCCAAAACTTAATTATTATAGCGTTTGTGTAAGTTATAAAAATGAAATTTTTCTTGGTGCAAACGAAGGTGAAATATATGTGTTGAATAAAAAGAGAACTATCTAGTGTCCGTCTATAATGTCCGATTTCTGCGTTATGCTTGTATTGGCAACCAGTCATCCGTCAGTTGACGGAGTAAACTCTTGGTTACCGATACTTCGCAAGCCTTGAACTCGAACATTATAGCTCAGACACTTGACTTTATTGACAGACACTATCTAGTATTTGTGATTTTATAAAATATGATTTGTAGTATTAATTTAACTTCTGTCTTATGAAAAGAACAATTTATTTAATTTTTATTTTATGTGCTGCATATACTGTAAATGCACAAAAGGAGCTTAATAAAACTGAGACAAAGTGGGTTTTAGAAGCAAAATCTCAACTTGTGTCGGCTCTTACCGATCCAGACATGTCAGATTCGGAACGCTTGAGGATTGTACAAAGGTCTGCTGTTACGCTTAAAGAATATGGGCAGCCTTCTATTTTGCCTAAAGGAGATATTCCCTTACAAAAATTTATGGACGCACAGTTTGAGCAATGTAAAAATGAGATTGTTGAGATGTCTGCGTGGTCGTTAAATTTAGAGCATAAAACTTTTGATCAAAAAATGAAATTGATAAATACCATGCAAATTGAAGTTATTGAAAATCAGATTCAGGTATTAATTCCTGGAAGTACTCCTGTTCAGTTAACTTCTGATGCTATTTCTTCGGTTTTTGGTATCAATATCGTTTCGGGTGTTAGTGGCGGTAAGCGTCAAGATGCGAGAGACCTTGCGAATCGTTTTAAAGAACTTGCCAAATCTAAAGAATTGGTTAAGTATATTAATATTTTGGTCGAAAATCATAGAGAGTCTTTGCGACTGATTGATGAAGATAGAGATTTATTGAGAAAGAAAGTGATGTTATGGAAAAGAGCTTATATCAATGCTTATAATGGTGCCCATACCATGAAAGGTTACCAAGGAGCAATTCTTGCACAGGATAAACCAGTTACACAATCAAATTCGATTGAGGGGACATGGAAATTTGGTTATAAAGAAACAGGATATTTTTATTGGACTTTTAAGTCTAATGGTGAGTTTGTTTTTGAAGACAAAATGAATGATGGCGATACAGAAACTGGCAAGTATTCTGTACAAGGGAAAACGCTAAAACTAATAGGTCCCGAAAGAGAATGTGGTAAAACCGAAGGAATATATCATTTTGTAATCAGTGGAAACGATATGGAGTTTTCAAAAATTGAGGATGCTTGTTCAAGTAGGAAATATACGCTTGATCATCTTTGGGAAAGAAGATAAAAAACATTTTCTACAAATAAATCGATTATTTGACACACACGAGCTGCGAGATTATGTCTACCATATCATGACATTTATGCTAATAATGTGGATATAATTGGTCTAGCTTGATTGATGATTCTAATGCTGAATTTACTGACTTGTTTCTGGGAAAAGAGGTTTCGGCAGTTTGTGGTCTTAGCGGATTGGTGTATATTAAAAACTCTGAGAATAGAAATTGGTTAAAAATTAAGGACATTCCAAAACTTAACTATTATTGTGTTTGTGTAAATGATCAAAATGAAATTTTTCTTGGTGCCGATAAAGGAGAATTGTATGTGTTGAACAAAAAGAGAACAATTTAATCTTTGACTTTAGATTTATGATGATTTTATCTGTATGAATTCACCATGTTCACATGAGGTTGTAATTCATATTCTTGCTTTCCACTTCCATGCATGACTTTTTATGTTTTTGCATTCTTTATCAGAACCTGCCGAAATGGAGCCAAAGACACCAAGAACTTACCTCAATTCTCTCAAGTAAAGTTTTATTGTATTATCAAGTCCAAAATAAAGAGCATCAGATATTAGTGCATGACCAATAGAAACTTCAAAAACATCAGGTACATTTGTAATAAAATATTTTAAATTATCAAGATTCAAATCGTGACCTGCATTTATTTGTAATCCAAGTTTTAAAGCATGTTTTGCAGCTTCTCTAAATGGGGCAACAGCCGTTTCTTTATTTATTGCAAAATTTGCTGCATAAGGTTCTGTATAAAGTTCAATTCTGTCTGTTCTAGTTTTTGCAGCACCGTCAATATTTTTTAAATTTGTATCAACAAAAATTGAAGTCCGTATTCCTAAATCTTTAAATTCGGCGATAACTTCACATAAAAGGTCTTTATGTTTTATGGTATCCCAACCTGCATTTGATGTAATTGCGTCAGGTGGATCGGGCACAAGTGTTACTTGATTGGGTTTTACTTTACAAACTAAATCGATGAATTCTTTTGATGGGTAACCTTCAATATTAAATTCTGTTGTTATAATTGGGCTGATGTCATAAACGTCTTGATACGTGATATGTCTTTCGTCGGGTCGAGGGTGAACGGTAATACCTTGTGCGCCAAACTTCTGACAGTTAATGGCTGCAAGTTTAACATCAGGCATATTGCCACCACGTGCATTACGAATAGTTGCTATTTTATTGATGTTTACGCTTAGTTTTGTCATTTTTTTGTATTTTTACCAATACAAATATATTATTTATGTTTGCATAAAAAAATAATTATAGTCATTATGATTGCAAAACATCTTATTAGCGATTCAATTCCAGTAGTCAGAACTTCTGATACTGGTAATATTGCACTTCAATGGATGGAGACTCACAGAGTTTCGCATTTGCCAATAGTAAATAATGAAGAGTTTCTTGGTCTTATTACAGATACCGATATTTATGACAATAATTGTGGAGAAGACCCAATCGGAAATCATAACTTATCTCTTGTAAGACCATTCGTTTTTGAAAATCAGCATATATTTGAGATAATGGATTTATGTGCAAAAATGAAACTTACAGTAATTCCTGTTCTTGATGTCGATAAAAATTATTTAGGTGCAATTTCTCTTTTTAAATTAGTTGTCGAATTTTCTAAAATGACGAGCATCGAAAAAGCAGGTAGCATAATTGTACTTGAAATGACAATTCATGATTATTCTCTCCATCAGATTAGTGGTATAATTGAGTCAAATAATGCGAATATAATGATGTCTTATATTTCCACTTTTAATAGTTCAACTCAAATTAATGTTACCATTAAAGTTGATGTTACTGATATTGCTTCAATTCTCCAGACATTCGAAAGATTCGATTATAAAGTTAAAGCCTCATTTCTTGCTCAAGATATGCTTAAGGTTTTTTATGAAGAAAGATACGATTCATTTATAAACTATCTGAATATTTGAAACTCGTTAAATTTATACTTATTGTTTGCATTTGTGCTTGTTCATTAAAAGCAGTAGCACAAAACGATGAACTTAAGAAAGTCAATATTTCTTTGGTCGGAAATAAAATAACAAAGTCGGATATAATATTACGAGAAATAGGTTTTGAAATTGGAGACAATCTAAATTTTCAAGAAATACAAAATGTTGTAGATGAATCTGTAGCCAATCTTAATCGTTTGCGATTATTTAATTTTATAGATGTCGAAATAGTTGAAAACAAAAATGAAATATTAGTAACATACAATTTGCAAGAACGTTGGTATTATTGGGGATATCCTATTTTGGAACACTCCGAACGTAATCTTAGCTCTTTTATTCACTATCGTGATTGGTCGAGGATAAATTATGGAGCAGCATTTGATTGGTTTAATTTTAGAGGAAAAAACGAAGTGCTCAGATTTAAAGCACGATTTGGGTATAAAGAACATTATGCTATTTCGTATCATAAACCAGGTTTTGGTAAACGAAGAGTCGATGGCATTTGGGCTTTTGCCGATTTTTTTAGACAAAAAAAAGTCGTTTCTGGTATTTATCAGAACAAACCTTCGTATTGGCAAAGTAATGATGATTATTTGCGAAAGATTATTGATGTGGGACTACAATATTCTTACAGACCAAAAATAAAATATGCTTTCGAAATAGGGCTAAAGTTTAGACAATATATTTATAATCAAGACTTTTATAATGATGATTTGGCTGGGATAACTAATCCTCGGTACATAATGCCAAAAATTGCGTTTAATTATGATAACAGAAATAGTATTGTTTATCCCCTAACTGGTTTTTACGCAAATCTGCGTGTAACAACTTCTATATTTGACAACACTGATTTTTCTGACAATATAAGCCTTAATGTACTTTTGCAACAAAACACAAGCTTCGGGGAAACAAAATTATCACTGCGAAACGAGATGTTTGCAGGAAAAGATTTTTACGACAATAATAAACGTATTTTATTTGATGAATCATTTAACTTTTATGAAGGGTTTTTTATGAGAGGGTATGAGTATTATTATTTTCCCTCTGATTTTATTGCGAGTTCTAAAAATACTCTTAGTTATAAATTGTTCGATTTTAGGTTAAATGTGTTGCCCTCACTGTTACCTGATGAGTTCTCAAAAGTCTTTTCAATTGTTTATCTCGAAGCGTTTGCCGATATTGCATACTCAAATTTGTCGAACAACAATTTACATGTCGAACAAAATATGTTTGGAGATGGTTTTGCTTATTCGGCCGGCTTTGGCATTACAGTTGAGACCTATTATGACCGTTTAATACAGTTTCGAGTAGCATATAATGCTTATTTTAATAAATTTGGTATATTTGCAGAGTTTAAATCGCCACTTTATAAAAGATTTTAGTTTATGAATATTGCAATTTACGGTAGGAATTTCGGAAATAGTTTTAGTGGAATACTGATACAACTTTTTGAAGAACTCAAACAGAGCAATGTTAATATATATATAGATAAAAAATTTAACGATTTTATTGAGACAAAAGTTTTGTACCACCCAAATGCCATCGGGTTGTTTGAAAAAGAACTACCCGAAGATGTAAAATTCGATTTTTTTCTAAGCATTGGTGGTGACGGAACTTTTTTAGAATCGGCAACTATCGTAAAAGACCGTGGAATACCTATACTTGGTTTTAATACTGGACGCTTAGGGTTTTTATCTTATGTAAATAGCAATAATCTTATTCCAGCAATTAGGCAAGTATTAGATGGCAACTATAATATTGATAAAAGAATGGTTCTTGATGTTGATTGCGATGAGAATTTCTTTGGGAAGAACAATTATTGCCTAAACGAATTTGCATTGCAGAAAAGATCACGCCTAAATATGATTAAACTTAAAGTTTATGCCGATGATATCTATATAAACACCTACTGGTCAGATGGATTAATTATGGCAACTCCCACTGGTTCAACTGCGTACTCTTTAAGTTGTGGAGGACCTATTGTTGCCCCTCATTCTGACGTTATATTGATAACTCCAATTGCTAATCATAATTTAACGGTACGCCCTTTGGTGTTATCTGGGGATACAACAATAAAAATATTGATAGAATCAAATCACGATAAAGTGTTGGCATCACTTGATTACAGGGCTTATAGTATAAAGAAGGCTAGCGAAATAACTATAAAAAAAGCGAATTTTAATATTAATTTTGTAAATTTGTTTGAAAATACTTACTTTAGCACTCTGAGAAATAAATTGATGTGGGGAACGGACTTACGAAACTAAATCATTGATAGTCAGTTGTTTAGTGTAATAACGCAAAAATTATGAAAATTAGAAAACTTATTGTTTTATTAGGATTATTGACGTTTACATCTGTAATGGTAAATGCACAGTATAATATTCATTGGAGAAAAATCAGACACGAAGTCTCTTTTGGTTTAGGATCAACAAACTTTCTTGGTGAACTTGGGGGGTCAAATACCTCAGGCTCTCAGTTTGTAAAAGATTTTGATTTTAACGCATCTCGTTGGCTTATACAAGGAGGATATAGTTATAAACTTGCTGAACAATGGGCAGTTAGAGGTAATGTTATGTTTGGAAGACTATACGGGAGTGATACGTTTACAGAAGAATTTCATCGTAATAGTAGGAATCTGACTTTTAGGGCTCCTGTTGTGGACGTTGCTGCAACTATCGACTTTTCAATTTTGAAAGAAAGATACGGACACCGATACGATTTGCGAAGAATTAAAGGTAAACGAAACTTGCCAAACCTTTATATTTATACTGGTATTGCTGGTACTTGGTTTAATCCCAAAGCACAATATAATGATCCAGTTAATGGTGATGGTGAGTGGTATGCACTACAACCTCTTGGCACTGAAGGACAAGGAGTTATTCCTACAAGAGAAAAATACAGCAAAATTTGCGTTACTATACCAGCAGGTTTTGGTTTAAACTATATGATTGATCGAAACTTTGGAATAGGGTTTGAATATGGTGTGCGTTTTACATTCTCCGATTATGTTGATGATGTATCAACTACCTATGTTGACCCTTCAATTTTCTCAGACCCAATGGCTGCTTACTTTAGTAGTGGAACCGCAGACCCTGACTGGGCTGGAGTTGGAGCAGGACAACAAAGGGGGCAAAGTGATTATAACGATGCTTTTATGTTTCTTTCTCTTAAGGTAACTTACAAACTTAGACCAAGAGCACCAGGTATGCCTAAATTTTAATCATGCCAGCAATATTTTGGTTTGAGTTACGTTGTTAGTTTTATGCGGGGAAGAAATATAATACAATATTATAAAAAACAAATAATGCAGAGTTTTTCTGCATTGTTTGTTTTTTGTTTCATATTTATATCAAATGCGAACCAAGTTAATGCACAACAAGGCTTAGAGTTTGGGTTAGCTGGTGGTGGCTCATATTATATGGGAGACATAAATCTGGCAAAACATTTTTATCAAACAAAATTAAACCTCGGAGGATTTGCTAAGTATCATATAAATGGTAGGTATAATATTAAAATAGGAGCATTTTTTACTAATCTAAGAGCAGCAGATGAAGATTTTAATAATCAATTTCAAATTATGCGAGATCATAGTTTTGAAACTTCTCTTATAGAATTATCTGCTCAATTCGAAGTGAATTTTTTACCCTATGAAATTGGCGATGTCCGAAGGTATAGTTACACTCCATACATACAAACTGGAGTAGCGTTATATCTTGCTAACTCCGCACAAGATGTTTTGAACTTTGCAATCCCAATTGGTTTTGGATTTAAAAAGAATATTAAACCACAGATAGTACTCGGAGTAGAGTGGGCTTTCCGCCGTACATTTTCAGATTATTTAGACTCATTATCTGGAGAAGACCTTGATAATTATGACCCTGATTATGGTACTTCTGTTACTGACGCTAACAGACATAAACAATCAGGTTTTAGATACAATAAAGATTGGTATTCGATAGCTCTTGTTAGTTTGTCATACACTTTTAAAATTGGTGGACTTGGTTGTCCTGCATATTATGAATATTGAAATAAGTGTGAAAAATAAAATAGATATCGCAAAAATCCCTCAACACGTTGCAATTATTATGGATGGTAATGGAAGGTGGGCGAAATCGCGTGGCAAGATTCGTCTATCTGGACACCAAGAGGGTGCAAAATCTGTGAAAAAAGCTTTAGAGGTTTGTGGCGAACTCGGCATAAAATACCTTACTGTTTATGCATTTTCAACTGAAAATTGGAATCGTCCAAAAACTGAGATTAGCGGATTGATGAATTTGTTGGTTAGTTCTATCGATAAAGAAATTGATGAAATAAATAAACTTGGAATTAAAATTCAGATTATCGGAGAAATTGACAAGTTACCGAGTAATGTTAAGAAAAAACTTCAATTTGCTATCGATAACACAAAAAATAATACTAAACTTACTTTTATTGTAGCTCTTAGTTATAGTGGAAGGTGGGATATTTTAAACGCAGTTAAATCAATAGCAAAAGATGTAGAAGATAATAAAATAGATGCTAATGATATAGATTATAATTATTTTGAATCCCAGCTTGCAACTGCGGGAATCCCAGACCCCGAACTCTTAATTAGAACTAGCGGCGAAGAAAGACTAAGTAATTTCTTATTATATCAATTGGCATATGCAGAACTGTTTTTTACTGACGTGCTTTGGCCCGATTTCTCGAAAGAAGTCTTTTATCAAGCCATTATCGACTATCAAAACCGTGAGAGAAGATTTGGAAAAACAAGTGAACAAATAACAAATTAAATTTATTGAATGAAAAAAATTATTCCTTGTATATTATTGATTTTGTGCGGTTTGGCCAGTTTTGCTCAAAACGATTTGAAATCTCAGTTGAAAAAAATAGATTATTCGGAGCCTAAAGAGTATGAAATTGGTGGAGTTACAATATCAGGAGTCAATTATCTTGACCAAAATGTTTTGTTGTATCTTACAGGACTCGAAATAGGAAATAAAATATCTATCCCCGGAGAAAAAATTACCGATGCAATAAAAAAACTGTGGGACCAAGGATTGTTTTCTGATGTAGAGGTTACTCTAACAAAAGTTATTGACGGCAAGGCATTTATTGATATTTATCTCGTTGAAAGAGCTAGGTTATCTCGTTTTAGCTTTAAAGGAATAAAAAAATCCGAAGCAGACGATATTCGTGATCTTATTAAGCTTGTAAAAGGTACACAAGTTACCGAAAATGTCGTAATGAGTTCTAAAAAATCAATTAATGATTATTTTATTGATAAAGGTTTTCGAAATATTGAAGTCGATGTTTTACAAGAAGATGATACCATTATTGCAAATAGCGTGATTTTAACTTTTGACATTAAGAAAAATAATAAAATAAAAATTGCCGATATCGTATTTGTTGGAAATGACAGTTTAGTGCAAGAAAAGAAATTCTACAATTTTTATCGAGACGACAAGAAAATAGCTGATTCAAAATTGCATAGAGCAATGAAGGAAACCAAAAGAAAAAGATGGTTCAATATTTTCAAACCTTCTAAGCTTATCACAAAAGATTATGAAATTGACAAAAAGAATATCATCGCAAAATACAATGAATTAGGGTTTAGAGATGCCAAAATTATTTACGACTCGGTTATTTCTGCTGAGGATAATATGATAAATATACATATCGGAATTGACGAAGGTAAAAAATATTACTTTAGAAATATTACTTGGCTCGGGAATACAAAATACTCGTCTGATTTTTTGACTAGAGTGTTGGGAATTCAAAAGGGGGACGCTTATAATAGTGTTGTTCTTGAAGAAAAGTTATTATATGATCCCTCTGGCGTAATGTCAGTTTATCAAGATAATGGATATCTTTTCTCCAACGTAACTCCTGTAGAGGTATTGGTCGAAAACGATTCGATAGATATAGAGATGCGTGTTTATGAAGGTAAACAAGCACGTGTGAATAGAGTAACAATTACCGGGAACACCAGAACAAACGATCATGTTGTTATGCGAGAGGTACGTACCCGTCCTGGAGCATTGTATAAAAGAAGCGAAGTACAACGTACAATCCGCGAATTTGCACAATTAGGGTATTTTGATCCAGAAAAACTAAATGTCGATTTTCAACCGAACCCAGCAGATGGTACAGTAGATCTTGAATATATTGTTGAGGAAAAGCCTTCGGACCAAATTGAGCTTTCTGGCGGATGGGGTGCAAATATGATAGTAGGAACTCTTGGTTTATCATTTAATAATTTTTCATTAAAAAACATTTTTAATCCAAAGTCATACAGACCATTGCCTACTGGTGACGGCCAAAAATTATCTATTCGTGCACAAGCAAGTGGATTGTGGTATCAAAGTTATAGCCTCTCATTTGTAGAGCCATGGTTTGGTGGTAAAAAACCAAATTCATTAACGACTTCTGTTTATCACTCTATTATGACTAGCGGTAAAAGACCTGACGAAGACGACTATTACCATTTTAAAGTTACTGGAGCAGCATTGGGATTAGGACAAAGGTTACGTGTACCTGACGACTATTTTACTCTTTATAATGAAGTTGGATACAAATACTATAACTTAGATAATTATCCGAATTTTATATATCGAGATGGGCATTCTAATAACCTAAGTTTAAAATCTGTTTTGGGAAGACATTCGGCAGGACCAAACCCAATATTCCCGACCACAGGCTCAACATTTTCTTTGTCAATTGAGTTGACTCCACCATATTCTGTATTTAATAATAAGGTATATACTGATGATATGTCTGATCAGGATAGATATAAATGGATAGAATATCATAAATACAAATTTAGCGGACAGTGGTTTACTACCTTGGCAGGAGCACAAGATGGTAGCTCAAGAGCCTTGGTTTTAATGACTAAAATTGAATTTGGATTACTAGGAATGTACTCTAAAGATGTTGGACCATCGCCATTTGAGGGCTTCCAACTTGGCGGAGACGGACTTTATGGATATAATCTATACGGGTTGGAAACTGTTGGATTACGTGGATATTTAAACAATTCGCTTACACCTCAAAATGGTGGTAATATTTACGACAAATTTACAGTGGAATTAAGGTATCCATTATCATTGAACCCTTCGGCTACATTATATGCAATTGGTTTTCTTGAAGCTGGTAATGCATGGTACAGAGCAGATAATTTTAATCCTTATGATATGAAGCGATCTGCTGGCGTGGGAGTACGAATTTTTATGCCAATGATTGGAATGCTCGGTGTTGACTGGGGATATGGTTTTGATAAAATCTCAGGAAACGCAGGTGCAAGTGGAGGGCAATTCCATTTTGTCATTGGTCAACAATTTTAAAATATTAGTTTGGAACATTATTTGCTAAAGAATATAAATTATAAATTAAAAAAATTATAACTATGAAAAAAATATTGATTGTTACATTAATCGCAATTTTCTCGACTGCTATGTTTGCACAAAAATATGCTTATGTCGATACAGAGTACATTCTTAATAATATTCCTATTTACGAAACTGCTAAAACGCAACTCGATGATTTTACTACTGAGTGGAAATCTGAAATTGACCAACTAAAAACGCAGATTGATAAAATGTATAACGATTATAAATCTGAAAGAGTTTTGCTTACCGAAGAATTGCGAGTTAAACGTGAAGAAGAAATCGTAAAAAAAGAAAAAGACATGAGGGAACTTCAGCAAAAATATTTTGGTAAAGAAGGAACTCTCTTTAAAAAGCGAGAAGAGCTAATCAAGCCAATTCAGGATGACATCTACAATGCGATTAAGGAAATAGCAACAGAAGGTAGTTACGCTGTAATATTCGATACTGCAAACAGTCTTAATATGCTATATACTGATCCTCGGTATGACAAAAGTGATGATGTTTTAAGAAAATTAGGTTATAAGAATTAATTAAGTATTATATTTGCTAAAATTTTAAATTTAGATTATGAAAAAACTATTTGTAATATTATGTATCTCCCTGTTAACAGTCGGAGCATTTGCACAAAAAGCAAAATTTGGACATGTAAACTCAAACGCTGTTTTTACTCTTATGCCTGAAAAACAGACAGCATCAAAAGCCGTCGAAGAGTATGCAATGACACTAGAAACCCAGTTGCAATCGCTTAATAAAGAGTTAGAGTTGAAGTATAACGACTACATGGAAAAACAAGCAACAATGTCTCCTTCCATCAAACAAATGAAAGAAGAAGAAATCGTTAATCTTCAGCAAAGAATTCAAGCTTTCCAAACGAGAGCTCAAGAAGATATGCAAGCTAAAGAGATGGAACTGTTAGAACCTATTTATACAAAAATCCAAGACGCAATTAAAGCAGTTGGTGAAGAAAATAGTTTCATATTTATATTTGATGAATCAACCTTGTTGTATCATTCGAGCGAAAGTGTTGATGTAACAACTATGGTTAAAACAAAATTAGGAATTAAGTAAAATCAAAATATTTTTCTTACTTTTAATCCCGTTTTAAGACGGGATTTTTTTATGAATAAACCAATTGGTGTTTTTGATAGTGGCGTAGGTGGGCTGACAGTATTAAAAGAACTTACTAAACTGTTGCCTAACGAGAGTTTTGTGTATTTTGCAGATTCTGCAAATGCTCCTTATGGTAATAAATCAAAAACCGAAATAGTTAATCTTTCAGCTAATATTATAGAATTCCTTATCTCGTTAGATTGTAAATTAATTGTTGTAGCTTGCAATACTGCAACAGCCGCTGCAATTAATATCATGAGAAAAAAATACAATTTACCAATTGTCGGGCTTGAACCTGCAGTAAAACCTGCTTGTCTGCTAACAAAAACTGGGCATATAGGAGTATTAGCTACAAAAGGAACTTTTCTTGGCAATCATTTTAAAAACACAAGCGAAAAATACAAAGATTATGTAAAAATTCATCTGCAAGTAGCAAAAGGACTTGTAGAATTAGCCGAGAATGCAATTTTTGAAGGAGAAAAAGTCGATGAGCTTTTGTTCAAATATATCATCCCAATGAAAAATGCTAATGTCGATCAATTGGTTTTAGGTTGTACTCATTATCCATTATTTTATGATGCGATGTTAGCAATAGTTGGTGATAATATGAAAATAATTCACTCTGGTGAAGCGGTCGCACGTCGGACAAAAGACGTTTTGATGATAAATAAGATGATAAATTCAATTCAACATGTTCAAAAATTAAGTTTTTTTGCCTCAAAAGACACAACTGCTATTAATAATATCGTCTCTAAATTGTTTAAAGTTGGTGATTTTTATCCTTATGTAGAAATAATAAAGCTTATTTGATGATTTGAAAACATTTTACTGTCTAAAACGTATATATTATATGATCAGCTAGACTTTACTTTATGAATTGTATTATTATAGACGACGACCCAATTATTCTGAAACAACTCAGTACGTTTATTTATAAATCAGATCTATTAAATATTAAAGGGATGTACAGTAATCCTATACAAGCGTTTGATGCAATACAAAACAATAACATAGACCTTATTTTCCTTGATATCGAAATGCCCGAAATGAGTGGATTAGAATATCTTGAGGAATATAAAACCAAATACCAAATCATTGTCGTTTCGGGAGATAGAAAATATGCTCTTGATACATTTGCTTTCGGAGTTACGGACTATTTACTTAAACCGATTGAGTATAACAGATTTTTAAAATCAGTGTACAAAAGCATAGAAAGAAACAATAATATTGTATTAGATGCTGAAAACGATAGGTTTTTTGTTAAACTTAAAAATGAATTTGAGAGAATAAAATTAAAGGATATCGTATTAATTGATACTTCGGGCAATAAGCATATAATATTTACAAGAAATAAAACATATAATCTTAAAAATGACATAATAGATCTTAATATTATTGCTGCGAATTCAGGATTTATTCAAATTGATACTGGAAAATTTGTTAATATTGAAAAGGTTACAAATGTAAAAGAGGGAAATTTACTGTTTGATGATGTCTATCCCTTAGATGGTGTTATGGTACCAAAACATATTGAAGAAGAAATACTTAAAAGGACAAAACGAAAATGATTACTAATCGTGAACTTTTCCTTAATTACTTAGGACAAACTTCTGATAGCCCATATTTAGTTGAAATTGAAAGAGCTGTAGGCATTTATTTGTATGGTCTAGATAATAAAAAATATATAGATCTTATTTCGGGTGTTTCAGTAAACTCATTAGGACACAATTTTAAACCAATAGTTGAAGCTGTTAAAAACCAACTAGATAAGCACATGCATTTGATGGTTTATGGTGAGTTTATCCAAAATCCGCAAGTGCAATTGTCAGTGTATCTTGCTGAAATGTTACCTAAAAATCTAAATTCAGTTTATTTCGTAAATAGTGGTAGCGAAGCTGTTGAAGGTGCGATTAAACTTGCAAAAAGATACACGGGCAGAACTAAAATGATTGCATACAATAATGCATATCATGGTAGTTCGCACGGAGCTATTAGTGTATGTGGAAACGAAGATTTTAAATTCGCTTTTAGACCATTATTGCCCGAAGTTTATTTTTTAGAACTGAATAATTACGCACAGCTTGATGAGATTGATGAAAATACTGCTTGTGTGATTTTAGAAACAATACAAGCTGAAGCTGGAGTTCAGATTCCCGAAAAAAAATACATAAAAAAGCTCGCTGATAAATGCAAGCTAAATGGTGCACTGCTTATTCTTGACGAAATACAAACGGGCTTTGGTAGAACGGGCAAAATGTTTGGTTTCCAAAATTACGATATAGTACCAGATATTGTTTGTTTTGCAAAAGCAATGGGTGGCGGAATGCCAATAGGAGCATTTGTCGCACCAAAAAATATTATGGATAGCTTTAAAACAAATCCTACACTCGGACATATTACTACTTTCGGCGGACACCCTGTAAGTGCTGCGGCTTCTTTGGCTGCCATTAAGCATATTAATGAATCTGGATTGGTAAATAAGGTGGTTGAAAAGGAACAATTGTTTCGAAAACACCTTAAGCATAAGTTAATTACCGAAATACGGGGAAATGGTCTTTTATTAGCAGTAAATATCGGAAGTTTTGATAATGTTCTTAAACTTGTCAAAAATGGGATTGAACTTGGCTTTATTACAGATTGGTTTATTTTTTATGATACAGCTTTTAGAATTGCACCTCCTCTAAATATTAGTAATGATGAAATTATCGAAGCTTGTGAGCTAATTATTGAAGCTTTAAATCAAATTTAATTTAGATTTGTAAAATATTTTGACTTCTTTACGTTAGTATTAGTGTAAAGCTTTTAATGAATTTTAAAATAACCATATTATTTGTTTTGTTATCTGCACTATCAATTGTTGGGCAGACAAAGAAACCTGTTTACTTTCCTGAGGTCGATTCAATAAACCAAATGCTTTGCAGTATATTACAAACAAAATCAGACATCAATAAAAATGAATTAAATGCTTATTTGGTGGGATATTTTCGGGAATTTCTTGAAACTGAAGAATCTTGGTCAGCTGAATACGATTCGGTTAAATACTTGGGTGTATTAAAATCAGATGATGGTAAACTAAGGGTGTTTACATGGAATCTTAATTATAAAGATGGAAGTTTTAAGTATTTTGGATTTTTGCAATATAAAGATAAGGATAATAGCTATGTTTTCTTTCTTGACGATAAAAAACAGACTGATAATGAGTTAAAAAGGCTGTATCAAACTTATTCGGAGTGGTATGGTGCTCTTTATTACGAAATTATCACAACAAAATGGAACTCCAGAACATTTTATACGCTAATAGGTTGGGACGGAGCAGATTTTTTAATCAATAGAAAAGTTGTTGAGGTACTAACATTTGACCGAAGAGGAATGCCGGAATTCGGAAACAAATCATTTAAACTCGAAAAAACAGTAACTGGACGTTTGATATTTGAGTATGCAGACAGAGCTACGATGTTATTGAGATATAACAAACAACAGAATATGATTGTACTCGACCATTTGTCTCCCCCAGAGGCTAAATATAAAGGACTTTACCAGTATTATGGCCCCGATTTTTCGTATGACGCATTTAGTTTTAGGGCTGGAAGATGGCATTTAATTAGTGATATCGATCCTGAAAAAGCAATAAATTATAAGCGAAATAATCATATAAATACTATTAAACGCCGAAGACCTTCAGAAAACTTTTAATGAAAAAAAACATTAAACATATTATCTTTTATTGTGTTGATAACGATGTTCTCGACCTTGACTTCTTTCGTGAGAACTTTAAACCGGAGCTAAATTATACCTTATATACTTTTAATTCGGTGCAGATGTTTATGAATAAATTAAAGAACGATGTCAAGATTAAAAGTTACAAGATTGTTATTATTGATAATATTATAACTTCGAGAGGCATGAATACCAAAACTGCCTTGGAGGTGTTGCCAGCAATCAAAAGTGTAGATAAGGATATTCAGGTAATAATTTTTGCCGATAGTGAGAACATTGAATTAAAAGCTACTACAAGTAATATTAAACCAGCAGCATTTATTAAAAAAGACTCACAGTACTTTGTTCGTTTATATCCCCTTATATCCCGATTAATAAGCGAATATGACCTTAAAAAGAAAACCAAATCCAGTAAAATTGCCACATATTCTATATTAGTAATATGTTTTGTTGGAATTGTGGTTTTTCTTGTAGGATATTTTTTCTATTAAAAAGTTTTAGGGTTTAATCAACATTTTGTTTAATCATACGTCCCGGTTTTGATTTTGCACATTTTGCTTTTAAAGGACATTCTACGCGATCCTCACAACGATAAATATTATAAGGAATGCTTCAACTTTTTTTTGGTTTAATGTTTTTCCTTGCGAACATTGATACTAATCTTTTTCTTTATCATAAGTAAATTTCATCCCTGCTTTTCATCAAATTTGCGTCAAGGGCGTTAGGTGCAAAATGGTCTTTTCAAGAATCTCCTAATTGTTTTTTATGATTCAAGTATTGAAACAGACTCTTGTAAATCTGCTATTTTGCTTACAAGGACCTTGTTAATTTCTGCACCTTCGAAGTTGTCCGCAAACTCTTCGATAAGCCCGTCTATTGTATTCGCTGTTTTAATCCTCCACTAAAAATATAAAGTTAATGATTTTTTTTGTATGTCATTATCATTTACAAGAACATTTGGGATTAAACTCAGCATCTATTTTTCATTTTCCACTTAATTTAAATAAATCTTACTTATATTTGTCGGATAAGGGTTTGTCAAATAATAAAGTATGCAGAATTGACGAAGGTGTTTTTTTCTTTTTCGAGACGCATAATTCAGCCAGCAGCTTGTGTTTCTTTGCTAATTTTCTAATAAAGAGAAACAGCAAAAGAGCAAGTCAAATTGACTGATTTATTACTTCCTTTGGAAGTGAGGGTTAGCTTCGCTGATTGCTCTGTAATTCGCCGTTGTTTGACAATCCATAAGCGTTAAATTACGAACTTATGTCTGCGATTAACAAAAACATATCAGCCTTGCACATAAATCATTTTGTGATGATTATGATTGTTTTTACTACTTTAATATTGCAGTCACTCACTAGTTTTTCGCAATTAGACAGCCTTCACTTAATGGCAGAGTCCACATACAATCAAAAAGAGAAAGCTATAATATACAATAAACTTGCGGACAAATACCTTGATAAAGATATTTTTACCTCACAAAAGTATGCCGACAGTGCTAGAATAATTGGGCAGAGCATTTCTGACCATTATATTATTTCAAACTCTTACGTAAATCTTGCAAATTCACACTATTTTCAAGGTGATTTAGACTCAGCTTTGTATTTTTTTGAAAAATCATATCACAGCATTAGCAAAACAAGGAACAAAAATGAGATTGCGGCAGCACTAAACAGACTAGGCTTAATAAACGAAGCAAAAAGTGATTATTCAACTTCCGCGAATCTTTATTATCAGGCATTAAAAATATACGAAGCAACTGGTCAGTTCAAAGGAATGGCAGAGGTCCTAAATAATTTAGCCGTCATAAACGATGCTTTAGGGTTAAAAGAAGATGCTCTCATTAATTACAACAAATCATTAAAATATTTTGATCTAGCAAAAGTTGTCGAAGGCAAAGCAAATGTATATAATAATCTTGCCACACATTATGTGGAAAAAGAGAATATCGATACGGCTGCATACTACCTCAAAAAAGCTATTGAGATATTTATTGATTACAACAGAACATCCGAAGCTGCAACAGCATATCTTAACACAGCTATTTTGTATGAAAGTATTGAAAATGAAAAATTAGCAGATTTATATATCGACTCTGCTTTAATATTTTATAAACACACAAATAATATCCATGGTATAGCTAATGTTTATAGCGAAAAGGCGAAAAGATTAACACAAAAAGGTGAATTTAGCAATGCCCTTAAACTTTTAAACGAAAGCTTAGAATTAAGAAAAGATGTAGGAAACCTTAGTGCCCAAACAGAAGTTCTAAATCAATTATCGTCAGTTTATGCCGAAAGTGGAGACTTTAAAAACGCTCTCATATTATACCAACAACATATCGCTTTACGCGACTCTATTTTAGATGACAATACAAAAACATTAATATCGGAGCTAAACATAAAGTACGAAACCGAAAAGAAGGATAAAGAAATAACTATACTTAAAAAAGAGACCGAAATTAAAAAGACACATAATTATTTATTGATTATTATAGTTTCGGCACTTGTAATTTTTGTAGCACTATTATTCTTTTTTCTCAGAACTAAAATCCGACTACTAAGTAGCCAAAAAGACTATTATGAGCAACTTGAAATTTTTAATCAATTGAAACTGGAACAACAAAAGACAGAACGAAAGCTATTAGAAAAAGAAATAAAAACGCAACAACAAATTAACGAATTACAAAAAACAAAATTTGAGGCTGAGTTAGATCATAGCAAAAGAGAATTAGTTACAACAACCGTTCAAGTGTTAAATAAAAACAAAACTCTTAGCGAAATAAAACAATATTTAAGCACCTTAATCGTCGATGAGCCTAAAAATAAAAGTACATATAAGGTATTATCAAAGATGATTTCTGATAATATAAATTTAGACTCAGACTGGGATCAATTCAAATTACACTTTGAGAAAGTAAACACAGATTTTTTCGATAACCTTCAAAAAGAATATCCAGAGCTTAGCCAGGGCGACCTTAAAGTGTGTGCATATATAAAAATAAATTTAAGCAACAAAGAGATCGCTCAAATGATGAATATTTCACCTGCCGGAATAAATAAACGCTTGTACCGTATTCGCAAAAAAATGCAACTAGAGCCGCATTCAAATATCCTTGAAAACTTGACGAGTTTTTAAAAAAAAACAAAAGCTGTAAATATACTTTAGCGTTCCGTGGCTTTTCTCCTTACGTTCTTCGTGATCGACTCTTGCAATCCTTTCATTTGTAACCATCAGGGTAATAATGAAGTTTTTCATAGAACTACATGGAGTATTTAAATCTTTACTAGCGCCCTTTGCGTTTTGCCCTTGTGTCCTTTGTGCTTTTCCATTGTGTCTCTTGTGGTAAAAAAAGACTCACAAAGTGCACAAAAAATTATTCCCTCCTCTTGTAATTTTCTTTTTAATGTCTTGATTGTGGTGCTCGGGGTAATAAAAAGTTTCATAGAATTACACGGAGTACTTAAATCTTTACTTGCGACCTTTGCGTTTTGTCCTTGCGACCTTTGCGGTTAATTTTCTCAAGGTTAAGAGTCTTACTTCAATTTTATAAATATATGTTTAATATGAGTTTTTTCAACCTCACGTTCATCAATTACAAAATACTTATTAAGCGACTTGAAAAGCGGAGTTAATTTTGTAAACCCATAATTTCTTGGGTCAAAATCGGGTTTATTTTTAATTATTAGTGCACCAACTTCTGCAAGAAACGCCCATCCGCTGTCATCAGCAATATCTTCGACACTGTTTTTAAGAATTTTAATAAGATTATTACTAATTTTTTCTACGTCTTCATTTTTTTCCTTGTCAGGAGATTTTTCGTTTTTAGAATTTTCTGTTTTCTGAATATTTAATTTCGAAATAATCTCGATATATATAAATTTATCGCAAGCAACAATAAATGGTCTGGGAGTTTTTTTCTCTCCTATGCCAACAACAAGCATTCCCGATTCTCGCAAACGTGTTGCAAGTCGAGTAAAATCACTATCGCTTGAAACAAGACAAAAACCATCAACTTTTTCGCTATGCAAAATATCCATTGCGTCAATTATCATTGCAGAGTCGGTAGCATTTTTTCCTTGTGTGTAACTATATTGTTGAATAGGAGTAATAGCGTGCTCAAGTAAAGCTGGCTTCCAACCAGATACTGTTGGTTTGGTCCAATCACCATAAATTCTTTTTATTGTAGGTACACCAAGTTTCGCAATTTCTGCAAGCATGCCCGAAATATTTGAATATGGAATATTATCAGCATCTATAAGAACTGCTAGTTTTAAATCTTCTGTGTTTTTCATTTTGTTTGGTTAGTGTGTATGTTATTATACTTACAAAGATATTAAAGTTTGGTGACAATTTTAAAATACACAATGTTTAATTGAGATTTTGTAAAAAAAATCATCGGTAGATGCTAGTTACAAGACTATATTACCAGCATTTCGCTTGAGAAAAATTAAGTTTCCTCTAAATGATTTCTTTTTTTATTTTTAACTTTACCACCTAATAAAAACTATTGAAAATGGCAATGAAATTCGGAAAAACATGGTGGGGCGAACATTGGCTCCGTTCGTTACAAAATGTAGATTATGATAATAGATTGCCTCGTGGAGCTACTTATGCTAGACGAGGAAATGTGTTAAGCGTAAAGATAAATGAAAATAGGATATCTGCCAAAGTTTCGGGAAGTCGTAAAACACCGTACACTGTTGATATAATTATTCCGCCATTTTTCGAGGAAGATATTGATGTGCTAATGACAAAAATCATAGAGCGTCCAGCACTTATTTCAAAATTATTAAATCGCGAACTCGACCCTTCTATACTTGATATTGCAAACGAAGTGGGCTTAAAAGTATTCCCAAAACAATGGACAGATTTTAAAATGCAATGTTCGTGTCCAGATTGGGCAGTACCATGCAAACATCTTGCTTCTGTAATTTATATAGTAAGCCGCGAAATTGACAATAACCCTTTTCTCGTATTTGAAATCCATAAAGTAAAATTATTAGAAGAACTTAAAAAACGTGGAATATTTGTAGCTGACCAAAAGAAAACAGAAATTCTTAGCTTGGATAAAATTTTAAAAACAAAAAAGCCAAAAAAATCAACAAAATCCGAAACCTACGGAGATGCGGTTTATGAACTGGTCGATTTTTCGCAATTAGAAAATATGACAGAACCCTTGGTTCAATTATTGCCAGACGAGCCGCCTTTTTACCCTTCAGGAAATTTTAAAGATAAATATTCAGCACAAATTATTCGTATCTCAAGAGAAGCAAACCGCATTTTAAATAAAAATCTTGATCTTGACTTTCTATTCCCTGATTTCATTCCGTCCAAAGAGCCTAATTTGTCGAATAGGACAAAATTGGGTTTGCAAATAAATAAAAACAATCAAATATTTATTACTGGACACGATCACAACATTTCCAAAATTGAACAACTAATACGAGCATTATTTCGGCTAAATCCTGATATGCTGCGCGATTTCGAGCCTTCAGTTGTCGCTTTTCATAAAGTACTGTTAGCTTCTATACATTTATTGGCAAAAGGTTTGATTATTCCACAAATAATTAAGTTGGAGAATACAGAATTTGCTATCCGTTGGCTGCCTGCAATGATTGACAACAGAGTAAAAACAGTGATTGCTAAACTTGACGAAATTATTCCACAAGGATTATTGCTTACCAATAAAATAACTAATAATAAAGAAGAATTTTTACAAGTTAAAAATCAAACTATTGAACTTATAACTGTTTTTATTAATGCAATATTAGTTCATTTATCAAGGCTATCAAATGATGATTTGTACGAAGATTTATTTTTTAAAAATAAAAGTTACGGTTTTACAGATGTAGGTGAAAATGCTATAAGCGGAGGTATAAAAGTTTGGCTAGACAGATATCATTTAACATCCGAAAATTATAAACCAGTAATTATTGTTTCTGAATTACCCGACGAAGAGTTTGATGTGCAAATAAGCATTGATGATACCACTAAACCCGAAGAATTTCCGATACCTTTAAATGAGATTCTTAAAGAAAAACAATACGAAAAACAGCGTTTTAAAATATTACAGTCTTTATCTTTGTTGTCGCCATTTATTCGTGGTATTGATGATTATATTAATTGTGGTGGTATTACGCCTGTACGCTTTAACAACAAAGAGTTTGCTCCATTTCTTATTGATGTATTGCCTGCTGTAAGATTATTAGATATAAATACCGTACTTCCGAAATCATTAGAAAAACTGTTGCGTCCACGAGTATCGGTAAAGTTAGAAAAGAATCAAGAAAGTCAAGGCTACATTCGTTTAGATGATTTGCTTTCTTTTAATTGGCAGGTCGCTATTGGAGATACACTTGTCTCGCAAGAAGAATTTAACCAACTTTTAGAAAATGCCTCAAGACTGTTTAAATTTAAAGGAAATTATATATATGTGAGTGATGCAGATATCGAAAAGTTGCATAAAGCATTAACTGAAACTAAACCATTAGACTCATATCAGTTGCTACAAACTGCATTGTCGGAGGAATACCAAGGAGCACCCATTTCCCTGTCTGACGATGTTCGTGTTTTGATAAACGAATTGACAACAAACGAGAATATTCCGCTTCCGGCTGGACTAAACGCAGAACTTCGACCCTACCAATTACGCGGTTATTCGTGGATGTACAAAAATAGTCGTATTGGATTTGGGAGCATCATTGCTGATGATATGGGACTTGGAAAGACTATACAAGTTATATCTGTTTTACTAAAATATAAAGAAGAAAAAGCTATTAATGATAAACACAAAGCCTTGGTAGTTGTCCCCACAGGATTATTAATTAATTGGCAGTTAGAAATAGAAAAATTTGCTCCTTCGTTAAGCACACATATTTATCATGGCACAAGTCGAAATTATAAAAATTTTGATGCCGATATAATGTTGACAAGTTATGGGATATTGCGTAGTGATGCCGATTTGTTAAAAAAGCAAAAATGGCAGATTATGATTATTGATGAAGCACAAAACATAAAAAATCAAGTTACTGCTCAATCAAAAGCAATTAAAAGCATACCCGCAAATATAAGAGTTGCTATGAGTGGCACACCAGTTGAAAATCGTCTAACTGAGTTTTGGTCAATCATGGATTATGCTAATAAAGGCTATCTTGGTAATGTAAAATCTTTTAAATCTGAGTATGCGAACCCAATACAAGTATTTAATGATGAGCAAGTTGCATCTAAGTTTCGTAAAATCACCCAGCCTTTTATGATGAGACGAATGAAAACTGACAAAACAATTATTTCTGATTTACCTGATAAAATTGAACAAAACCAATTTGCTTTGTTAACAAAACAACAAGCCTCCTTGTATGAAAAAACAATGCACTTAGCAATGGATGAAATTGAAGGTTGTTCGACTGATGACAACAAATCGCTTTTCAAAAGGCAGGGATTGGTATTACAAATGATTATGGCATTAAAGCAAATTTGCAATCATCCGACACAATTTTTGAAAAATAAAAAATTTGATGCTACACTTTCGGGAAAAACAGAATTATTGTTAGAGCTGTTAGACAGTATTATTGATAGCGGCGAAAAAGTACTTATTTTCACACAGTTTAAAGAAATGGGGCTGCTATTATCGCACTTTATTCAAGAAAAATTTGGTGAAGAACCAATGTTTTATCATGGTGGTAGCAGTGTAAAACAGCGACAAGAAATGGTAAACAATTTTCAAAACAATAAAGCAGACAAAATATTTTTGCTGTCGCTTAAAGCTGCTGGTACTGGTCTAAATCTTACTGCTGCCTCGCATGTTATACATTACGATTTGTGGTGGAATCCCGCAGTCGAAAATCAAGCCACGGATAGAGCTTACCGTATCGGACAAGATAAAAATGTAATGGTTCACCGACTAATTACAAAAAACACTTTCGAGGAACGTATCGACGAAATGATTCAAAGGAAAAAACATTTAGCAGATATGACAGTCGCAAGCGGCGAAAATTGGATTGGAAAACTAAGTAATAAAGAATTAAGAGAAATTTTTAAGTAAAAATGTTTGTAACCCCCTTACCGAAACTATATATTATAGCTTTGATAATGGAGTTGTATTAATTACGAATTAATCACCTCATCCAAAAAAGATAAGGCTATTATATTTTAGAATGTAATTCTAAACTATTCTCCTTGTGGAGCTGGAGCAGCAGGGCCTGTTGGAGTATTCTGCATAGGTCTTTCCGCACTTATTGGTTCTTGGATTTTACGCTCAGGAATAGAAAAACTAGCTAATAGACAAAAAGCTACTAATCCAACTGCAAGCGTCCAAGTCGCTTTTTCCAGAAAGTCGGCAGTTTTTTTAACCCCCATCACCTGATTTCCTTGACCGAAACCCGAAGCCAAACCACCACCTTTGCTATTTTGTACTAGTACGATTAAAATTAAAAGTACTGCACATACGATAATCATTATTGAGAAGAAGATATACATAACTAATCCTGTTTATTTTTTATTAATTCTTTTGTTTTTTCAATTTGACCCACAAAGTAAATACTTTTTTCGGGATATTTCAAACATAATTTTTCATAAGTTAAAATTGCTTTATCAAAATGCCCTTGACTAATATATATTTTTGCTAGAGTTTCGCTAAATAACTCATCGCTGTCCGATAACGCAGTATCTGTTGCAAATGCGTCATTAGGTGTATAGTTTTTTTGTGCTACAATTCGTGGATCGGCCGCTATAAATTTGTCAATCATTTCATTTTTTTTCTCCTTGGTAATCTGTTTTTTTTCTTCTATGTTAAAATTAAAATCTAAAAACTCCTCTGATTTTAGCTCAGGTTTGATATATTCTTTATCAGATTTACTGTTTTTGTCGTCGCCGACAATTTTTTCAAAATCAATAATATCATCAAGCTCTACTTTTATTGATTCAGCGACTGTTTTTTCTTCTGGAATAAAAATTTCAGTTTTAATATCATCTTTCAAATCAGAATCTTCATTACTTTGCCCTTTCGAGGTTTGTAACTCTGCCAGTCTTTGCTCAATTACCTTCTGAAGATTAGAATTTTTATCAATTGGAACAGAACCATCTCTTATTGTGGTAGTATCGCCCGATTTTATGTCATTTATATTTTGCAAAATCATATCGGCAGCCGAAACCTCAACCCCTTGTAAAAGCTTTGCATCTTGAGTTTTATTGATATTATTTTCTACAGCATCCCCTAATTGTAAATCAATGATGTTATTTTCAGTCTGCTCATCAATTAGAATAAAATCTTCATTTTTTGAAACAATTTGCGCATCCACATTTGTGTTTTCTTCTTCTACAATTGTGGGGTTTGCCTCATGATTATCTGTTTTCGATAATTTTGTTTTATTGATATTTTCAAGAACGAGGTCTGCAACATTTTTTTCAATAATGTTTTTTTCAATAATATTTTGTTCTATATTATCATCTTCGCAGACAAGTGTTTTTTTATCAGTATTTTGTAATTCCGTTTCGTCTATTTCAAGTATTTCATCAGTTACTTTAGTCTTTTCAATAGATATTATCTCTGGTTTTATTTCAGATGGTGTATATTTATCTTCAATAATATGTTTAAGAACTTTTCGGTCAGATACATGAACAGCAGCAATCTTGAGATTACTTTCGAATCTAACATCGTTAATATTATGCAAGTTTTTCGCATATAACACCCATGCAGACTGAAAATGTGGAAATTCTTCAATAAGTAATTTTATTTCAGAGAGGCTTTTATTATCGAGAGCCTTGAAGTCTTTTACATATTCTATGAATTGTTCTTTATTCATTATTACCAATTAGCTACTGCCTTATTAAAAATATCAACTACGAGCTCTTCGCTAATTTCTTGAATTAGGCTTGCTTCAACAGCAGAAAGACTTTGTGAACTCTGAAAATCTGCATATCTAGAAAAGCTTGTATCAAAATCTTTAGAAGGCTCAATGTTATTTGTGTATTTGACCCTGACAGTTATTGTAAGCCTGTTTAAGGCAGCTGTTTCGTTACCTTGAAAAGATTGTGCTGTTACATTATAGTTTGTTATTTCTCCTTGCAGTTTTAAGTCTCCAGTATAATTAATAAGTTCGAGATTTGTTTGGGAGACAAATTTATCTTTTAGAGCTTCGGTAAAAACATTACTTAAGTTTGGTTGTACTAGACTAGCTCTATTTTGGAAATATTCAATTGTGATAGTTTTGATATTTGCATCAATATCTGCCCCAGTAAATGAGTAACCACCTTTGCATGAGTTAAATGAAACTAGACTTATACAAATAACAACAATATATAAAATATTTATCTTCATTTTTTAATATCGTATTCTTTTATTTTTCGATATAGTGTTCTTTCGGAAATGCCTAGTTCTTCGGAGGCTAATTTTCTTTTGTTATTGTTTTTTTCGAGTGATTTGATGATTAATTCTTTTTCCTGTTCCTGCAAAGATAATACTTCTTCTACAACTTCGCCACGGTCTTCGTAATCATCTTGATTGTCAGAATTATCATCACGGTAAATAGGTTTGATATCCGCCATTTTGATATCTTCATTAAAACTCTTTACAACCTTTGTTCCGTAATCGTTAATTTTCACATCGGGACTTTGTTTAATAATGTCATTCACAAGCATTTTTAGCTCGTTCATATCTTTTTTCATATCAAACAAAACTTGATACAAAATTTCGCGTTCCGAAGAAAAATCTTCAAAATTATTTTGTTTTTTTATTAAAGCTGGCAAATTTGTAGCGTCGGAGCCGACAAGATAGGATTTTAGAATTTCAGCCGTTATAAGTCTTTTTTCCTCAATGACAGAAATTTGTTCTGTAATATTTTTTAGTTGTCGTATATTTCCAGGCCATCTATATTTATTGAGCACTTGTATTGCATCGTCAGTAAGCCTAATAAGTGGCATACGATATCTTTCGGCAAAATCGGAGGCGAATTTTCTAAAGAGCAAGTGGATGTCTTCTTGTCGAGTTCTTAGCGGAGGAACAAGTATCGGCACAGTATTAAGCCGGTAAAATAAATCTTCTCTAAACTTTCCATTACTAACTCTTGTAGCTAAATCCACGTTTGTTGCAGCAACAACTCTCACATTAGTTTTTTGTCCTTTCGACGAACCAACTTTTATAAACTCACCAGTTTCTAAAACTCTGAGCAACCTAACTTGGGTAGAAAGTGGAAGTTCGGCGACTTCATCCAAAAAAATTGTTCCTCCATCAGCCTCTTCGAAATAGCCTTTTCTGTCGCTGTGTGCACTTGTAAATGACCCTTTAATGTGTCCAAACAGTTCGGAATCAATTGTGCCTTCAGGAATAGCTCCGCAGTTAACGGCAATATAATTGTTATGCTTACGTAAACTCTGTGAATGAATTATCTGCGGGATGCGTTCTTTTCCCACACCACTTTCTCCAGTAATTAAAACTGACAAATCGGTTGGTGCAACCTGCACGGCAATATCTAAAGCACGATTTAAACCCGCCGTATTTCCAATAATTTCAAATCTTTGTTTTATGCTTTGCAAATCCATAAATTTATACACCTGTTATTTAAAATGCAAACTTAATAATTTTTCATTAAATATATGACAAATTGTCAGGATATTATTTTTTTTGACTAAGTAATTTTATACTTCTATTTAAATTCTGATAATGACTATATTAGCGAAACAATGAGGTAGTCGCATGAATAATTCGTGTTATATTATTTTAACAGACACATTGTTAATTCTATTAATTGTAAACTCACACTTATCAAAATTCCATAAGTAAAATTGGAGATTAGTTGGATTTAATTCTTTTAGATGTTTCAAGTCGATCATTTCATCAAAATTAATTATTGACATGTTACAAAATGTTTTGCCCTCCCAAAAAACAATTTCATTTTTATTATCTCGAACTTCTATTACAATTCGAATACATTTATCTTCTTGCATATTGCTAATTTCTAAGTTTGTAACTAATGATATAGCCGAATATGAAGATTCTAAAGGGATTCCTGGTGTAAAACTTAGAGGGTAGTCATTGATGCTATCAACCACAACTAGATTATCAACATCGTTATAGTAGTTCATTAAAACTTTGTTATCATCAACTATATTCACTTTGTTTGTGTAGCTCGAAATCATATTTGTAATCGAAAACCTCTCAGAAAACATTTCAACCTCTGATTCGATTGAGAAAGAGCTAATCTTATCATTTTTACCTATATTATTAATATGTATTTGATTGTAACCATTGTCTAATTTAATATAATTGTAATCATTTACTTTTGCTATTTTACCTTCTGAGTCTTTAGGATGAAAGATAAACATAAAATCTTTTGTTGGTGAAAAATAATGGATATCTGCCTTATTACAAGTTGCGTTCATAAATAAATCCACATCATTATCATAATTAATAGTTGATTTGTTAATTTCCGCAATGACAAACATAAAATTGATGTTTTTTTGAGTTTCAGACTTTATAAATCGATATATTTTAGCATCAGGATTTGTATATATTAGCAGCTTTAGGTCGTTAGGGTTTTTCGCCACGTAAAAATCTCTCTGTGATTTAATTTGAATGTATGTTTGCAAATTAAAATAATATTCTGGAAGATTTGGACTTAATGGGTCGGAACTAAATATTTCCGAACAATAAAGAATAGATCCATTTTCCACATGGTCAAAGGCTCCATCTTCTAGAAAATCGTCCAATAAAGAGAACCTAAGTTGACTTTTTTCCCAATTTCTACTTAAATGTTCATTTGTATAACCTGTAATGATTGAGACATAACCAATTCCAAGTCCCAGAGCTACAATTACGACATAATTAATATATTTAATTTTATGTGTTAATTTTATAATTAAATATGACAGTAATAAAAGGAACAACCAAACCCCAAAATACGAATAATATGAAGTTACATATCCTTTAATTCTATGATATTCAAAAACATTGTATTTTTCGGAAAGCCCCAAAACTGAGTGAGCTGAAATGGTAAATAAAAAAGCGATAAGTATCCCTAATAAAATTCTTTTATATGATATGTTTTTATTGATGCGTAGGGCTATAAATACAAATAAAAACATCTGAATTATTGTATTTAAAATTGATAATAATGTGGAGTTTCGTAAAATTTGCCAAATATTATTTATATGTCCAGAAGGAGACAAAGAGTTATTAATAATTAAATCTTGCGACAGATTATATATATTGTTGGGCAAAACGGTTTTTGTTAAATTAATAATTAACGTGAGATAGTTTGCGAAATTAAAACTTCTTGCAAAAGTGCTTCCTACGTATAAATCGGCTTCAGTTGCAAAGATTATTCGAAAGCTAAAGTAAAGCAAAACGTATAAAATTGCGGCAGAGATTATCGGTATTACCTCTTTGTAAAAAGTTTTGTTCCTTAATAATGTTTTTAGACTTTTTAAAGAAGATAAGTTTCGATAGAATATGAAAAGACAAAAAAACAAAAGAAAAACAAGGTATGCTTCGTAAAATAAGATTGCAATAAAAAGAACTATTGCAGAAAAAACAACATACTTATATTTTTGAGTTTCTGTATATTTTATAAATAGCAAACAAGAGCTAATTAAAACTGAGAAGCTAAAAGTAAAATAAAAAGGATAGGCGATAAAAGGTAAGTGGAGATTCCCTGAAGCTGGTGTCGCCATAATAAGTAAGAGAAACATAACAAGTGCTAACTCCTTAGACTTAAAAAGTTTTTTGATAAGGACAGAAAATAAAGAATATGAAAGTAATAAAGAAACATGTTGAATTATTTTAGTTAACAAGAAGTTGTCACCAATGTACGCTAAAGCATTCATTGGATTTGTAACAATAAAATAAAACCGACCTTGACTCTTTGAATTTATCCATGCTTCTTGAAAAACTCCATGTCTATTTAAGGTCATATAATGGGCTAAATCATCGGCAGTGGTAAAACCAATACTAAAAAATGGAGCGATTGTAATAATAAGGGTTAAAATAAATAGTAACCAGCTACATAG
>JAQVPT010000125.1 GCA_028701945.1 Bacteroidales bacterium | reverse complement strand
GTTGCGGTAAATTTGCATAATTCAATCGCTTTCCATTGTTCCAATGGTCAACAGCAATACGGTATATTTCCAAATCATTATCGTTGTTTGGCCTAACAATGTGTTGGGTAACGAAGTTTAAACCGTTTCTTATTTTTGTATTTTTTAAATATCCGTTAATCGGTAGAGCATATTCAACTGCGTTTAATGTCCCTTCTCCATTTCTTAGTGGTTTTAGGTCTGAAAACAAGTCTTTCAACACTTCGTATTTAGGCTCAGTTGTATCAAAATTTGGGTAAGATAAATCCAGTTCTTTTTTCCAACCAATAATGATAACTCTTTTTCGGTCTTGTAAAACATTGAAGTTTTTGGCATTCAGAATTTTGTATTTGTTCTGAGGTAAGCTTAATTCGTACCCTGCACTTCTTACTGCTTTAAAAATGTTTTCTAAATGGATGCCGTTTTTTGCCGATAAAATTCCCGGTACGTTTTCGAAAACAAACATATCAGGCTGGTATCTTTTTAAAAACTCAACATAATATTTGTATAAGAAATTCCTTTGGTCTCTTTTCATTCCGTGTGGGTCTCTTGCTCTACCAGCAACAGAGTATGCCTGACAAGGTGGACCGCCAATAATTAAATCGACCTTTCTTCCATTTAATTCAGTGTCTATTGTTGCAAAAATTTCAGGTAAAGTCTTTTCAGAGATTTCTTTATTGATAACAGAATTAATTAAGTGTTCGGGCACTTTTTCCCAAAGCTCCTCTTTACTCTTAATTTCAGATTTCAGATAATCATTATATGTTTTTGTTTTCTTATTGTCTTTTAACCAATGATAAGCCGTTCTTGTTTTTACAGTATCACAAGCATCTTTATTCATTTCTACGTGAGCAATTGGAGTAAATCCAGCTCTGATAAAACCTTCGGAAAGCCCGCCTGCTCCTGCAAATAAATCTATGTAATGCAATTGTTTCATAGATGTGTTAATAAACCCATTTTTGCAAAGTTAAACTTTATTTTCTTTATCCTATAGTATTATAGCTTAAAAAATGTGTTGTAGGAATAAAAAAAAATACAAAAGTGTTGTCTTTATAACCGACTGCCAATGTTACTAACAAATTTAGAAAAACATCTTTAGAAATATTTTTTAGAGTTTATCATTTTTTTACAAATTTCAAACTAATGTCTTTTGTATTTTGAACAGCTTGTATCGGGTTAGAACTGCAAAAAAATTAAAAACCAAAAGCAGTTAAATCTTCTTAATCAACTTTCTAAAATCCTCAATAAGACTAAATAAATTTTCAATTTGCATTTTATCTAAAACCCATTCTTGTCTGTCATAAATGCAAAACTGAGATTTATTTTCTAGTCCAGGAACAAATGAGACATTGATGTCATTTAATGAAATCTGGATTGTAGGTTTAATTTCAAGGGCTTTCAACACGTTGTCTTGAAAATTAGTATTTGAAAGATATATTTTCATTATGTGATTATCATTTCCCGAAGCAACCACTTTTGCGTCAAATTTTTTATTTCCTGTCTTAAAATCCTTTTTTCCAAAAACAGAATTTATACTATCAAATATTGTTCTTTTGCGAATACTAAAATTTGACGTTAAAGGCAAAGCAACTGGGATGAAAGTTCCTGAAAACACAGAAAATTCGCCCTCCCTGAACATGGAATCATAAAGACAAACAAAATAGCTTGAGGCATCAGAATTATAAGGAATATAAGCTTCATTTCTATATTTTGGATATCTATTTGGTCTAGATGAATTATACATTTGCTCTTTAAATTCCAATATCCTTCCTGTGGACTTTGCAAATTCATTAAGACTATTGAATTCTGGTTTATTTGTGTCTGTTTGTTCCATTTAAGTTTATGAAATTATGGTCAACGGTTTTGTATAAGTATCTGTTTTAATGTTGATTATGAAATATTAGTGGTTAATTTTAGTATGGACCAAGTAATACGGCAAGTACAGAGTGCTTTAATGTTCCGTCAGATGTTGCCAAACAATTAGAGTAACTAGTTGAATTGCCCTGATAAACTTTTTCACCATCTAAGGTAAGTAAGCAATCGTAATAACTTGTGGAATTTCCTTTGTAAACCTTTCCGCCACTAATTGTATAAAGACAGTCCGAATAACTAGTTGAGTTCCCCATGTAAATTTTATCACCACTTATTGTATAAAGGCAATCAGAGTAGCTGGTCGAATTTCCTTGATAAACTTTATTCCCATCAATAGTATATTTGCAATCGGAATAGCTTTTAGAATTACCTTGATAAATTTTATACCCAATAATTGTGTAAATACAGTCAGAATAACTGGTAGAATTACCTTTATAAACTTTATTTTGAGCTTTAGCGACAACAAAAGGCAACAACATTGCTAAAACTATAATTAAATGTTTCATTTTGTCCAATATCTAGTGATTATATTTTCATACTAACAGCCATCAAATTTACTGTACTTTATCTCCAGCAGTTGGTCCAGTTATAGAATTATAAACCGAATGTACTGTAATAATTATTGCACCTCTAGCAGGATATTTATCACCTATCGCTTTCATCCATTTATAAGCTTCTTCATATTCTTTTCCTTCTGTGAGATAAATTGCCGTACCTTTTATCTGGTAAGATTCTCTTCCTTGTCTTATAAGTATTGAAACTTCCGGATTTTCTTTAAGATTTGAAAGGGTCTTATTCATATAATTATCAACCACAACAATTTTACCATCCTCTCGTATAAATTTAGCTCCGACATTACAAATATTTGGAATTCCATCAATTGATGCTGTTGCAAATTGATGACACATTTCACCATTAAAAATCTCTACCACTTCATTTTTTAATAACATATTTATTTCTCCTAAATTTTATTTCTATTTATCATGTTCGATCCACAACAGATTTTCTGTATTAAATCCAATTTCTTTAGCAATCTTTAAATATTTATTTTTTATCTCGTCAGGAATGCTTGTGGTGCGAGATAATATCCATAGATATTTAAGATTTTTTCCAGAAACCAAAGCGTATTTATAATCAGCATCTAGTGCAATTACATTATATCCAGCATAAAAGGGACCAAAGAATGATACTTTAAGCATTGCAACATCATTGTTCCCGATAAATTTAGCTTTCCCAATTGCTTGGCTCCACTCACCTGTAACTGTGTTATATCCTTTATTATCTACTTTAATTGTACCATCTTCATTTACAGAATACTCAGCAGTAGTATTATTCAAATTTCTCTCGAATTTAAAATCTAATCTAGCAATCTCATACCACTTACCAAGATATTTTTCCTTATTAAAGGGTTTTACAGCGACTGCTCCTTTAGGTATAGTCGAGCAAGAAAATAATCCAGCCATAATGATTATTGTTATTAGAATATTTGTTGTTTTTTTAGTATTCATTTTTTGTTTAGTTAGATTTTTATCATCTTACATATTCAATTTTTAACAAATATAGATAAATATCATTAAAAACCTTAGAAAAGTTTTCAAGTGTTTTGAGTCATTGGTACTACGCTTTATCTTCGGCTAATAAATTGCTATTCCATAATGCAAAACGATGCAGATAATCAGTGTATATACCGTTATAATATTCTTGTGTTTCTTCTATTATGGATTGCTAGGCAGGCAGATATTTACAACTCTTGGGTTGTTTTTTTCTAAACAAATATTTTTTCTTTTTTGCTGTCCCCATATTCTGATTTTCGGCAGCACAAGTTAAATTGGAGTTAAGCGGCATATCATCAACAGATAATGCGTCTCGTCCTTCTGTCGCCCACTGAAGATTAAAAGAGGCTAATGTAATTGCAGAAGGCAGAAATACATTATTATTCTTTACTCCTGATTCGTACAAACAATGAATAGTTCCATTATTGCTTACTGCCAAATCTGAATATCCGGTAAAGCCAGGATCAATTTCCTTATAAATTGGAAAAGTTGAGCCTTCATCATAACTTAATCTTAGAGTAAGATTTGATCTTTGTCTTTTGGGAGCAGCATTATTTGTTGTCCCTCTTTTTAAACTCCATGGAGTCATGCGTGAATCTGGATTTGCAAAAATTAGTCTATTTTTAGCTTGAAATGGTGAAATAGAATATCTTATCATGCTTGCGTGGCAAATTGGTTCAAAGAAATTATCCGAATAATGTGGCTTAGACCAATTTGTAATTCCGTTAGGGCTTAACGAGACAAGTCTTCTGTAGTTTTTCGATTCATTTCTCATATTAAACAATACTTCTCCACTTGATAATTCAACACAAGTAGATTCGCTGGGAAAAATTAACGTGTCATTGTTTATTCCAATTATATCTCCTAATAACCAAGATTTTCCAAAATCATCACTATACATAATTCCCGCAACTGAAGGATGATGGGCTAATGCAAAATTGAGGGAATCAATTGCATTACTTTCTGAAAACCAAACAGGAACTAATAATCTTCCTGTTGTTAATTGTGTTCCATGGCCTGGACCTGTTGCAACAACTCGCCATGGATATTTGGCCTTAAAACCTTCAAGAGCATCGGTAATATTTATCGCAGTATCCCACGAGACTCCGTCATCAGAAGAAGACGTATAAAATATTCTATTTTGTCCTACTGTATAAACAAGATGAGTTTTATTATCAAAATAGTCAACTATCGGTACGGGACTTGCACAAGTTATATTTCCTTTGTCAGCTAAAATAGTTATCGGTGTCCAGCTTTCTCCAGAATCAGAGCTAAGTCTGTAAACAATGTTTGACTGATCCCAATCGCCTCCTTTACCTTTACGACCCTCAGAGAATATAAGGATGTTTCCTCCCACAGTTGTTACAATTGCAGGAATTCGGAAAATATAAAACCCTGAATTTGTCGGGTCAAAAACCACTTGTTTATTAAAATATCCAAAATCCTGCGTAAACACCTTTCCAGATATTAATAATATGACGAATACAAATAATATTTTATTCTTCATTTTCATTTGCTCCTATTATTTTACAAAATAAAACGTAATTACTTATTTGAAAGAGTGATTGAAGCTATTAATTCACGACAAAAATAGCAAATAAGGTAATCACTTATCATATATCTCTTGATTTGTTGATAACTTATTGTTTAGAATTTTTTGAATTATCAAAATATCGACTTTTAAATATAAGAATAGCCCATTTTTACTAACAAGCATAAGAATAAATCCAAACATATGAACCACACACACAGTTTGCAGAGCATAATAAAATTTTAGTCCTCATTGGAACATAGAATAGAAAATAAATTTCAAAAAAAATTGAACTTAATTTTGGTTTATTTGTTTTTTAATTATATTTGCAGTCTAAAATATTTGACAGTAGCAATTATATTTTTACACTATGGAAAATTTATGCAAGATTAAAGAAGTTTTTAAAAAGATTCATCAGTTTGAACAGAAACTGAACAACGACATAAATATTACCATCAACGAGGCGATGGTGATATGCAGCTTACACGAAACCATTAAATGTTCAGGGGACATATCAGCCGATACAGGAATATCGACCAGCAGAACCTCACGTGTTCTTTTAACGCTGGAGCAAAAAGGATATATCACCCGAAGTTTTAATGATACCGACAAGCGCAAGATGATGTTTGAGCTTACCGCTGAAGGTGTAAAAAAGAAGATAGAGATTACTGGTATCGAATTTAACTTAGATTTTATTATATAAAACAGAACTTATATGAAAATTATTATTGTAGGTGGAGTAGCTGGAGGAGCAACAACAGCAGCACGATTACGAAGAGATGATGAGAATGCTGAAATAATTATGTTTGAACGCGGCGAACATATTTCGTATGCCAATTGTGGACTTCCTTACTATATTGGAGGAGTAATTGCAGAACGCGAGAACTTATTTGTGCAAACTCCCGAAATGTTTAGCAAACATTTTAAGGTAGATGTTCGTATTTTTAACGAAGTGATGTCAATTTCACCAGAATCGAAAACAGTAACTGTAAAAGACTTACGAACAGGAAAAGAATACTCAGAATCATACGACAAGCTTGTTTTATCAACTGGAGCAGAGCCTGTTCGCCCTAATTTACCTGGAATAGATAGCGAAGGTATATTCACTATGCGAAACGTTGTTGACACTGATAAAATCAAAACTTTTATTGAAGAAAAGAAAGCTAAAACAGCTATCGTTGTAGGAGGTGGATTTATTGGTTTAGAGATGGCGGAAAACCTACATAAACTTGGAGTTTTTGTTTCAATTATAGAGATGGCCGAACAGGTTATGACTCCATTGGATTATTCGATGGCTGCGATTGTTCACCAGCACTTAAAAACTAAAGACGTTGCCTTTTTTCTAAAAGATGGAGTCTCATCTTTCAAACAAGAAAATGATCACATAGTTACAACACTAAAAAGTGGTAGAAAAATAAATGCCGACATTGTTATCCTTTCTATTGGAGTACGAGCAGACAGTAAACTAGCTCGAGAGTCAGGCTTAGATATAGGTATAACTGGCGGAGTTGTAGTTGATAAATTTTTACAGACATCAAACCCTAACATTTATGCTGTTGGTGATTCCATTGAATTTGACAATCCAATTATTCACAAAAAGCAGATAACCTATTTGGCCGGTCCGGCAAATAAGCAAGGTAGAATTTGTGCAGACAATATTATTTTTGGCAATAAGTCGGTGTATAAAGGTTCTATCAATACAGCTATAGCAAAAGTTTTTGATTTAACAGTAGCATCAACTGGAGTTTCGGGAAGGACATTGAAGAATGAAAACATCCCTTATCAATCAGCTATTATTCATGCCGGATCACATGCAGGATACTATCCTGGTTCATTACCTATGAGTATTAAAATTGTGTTTTCACCTGACGAAGGCAAATTGTATGGTGCACAAATTGTCGGTTATGATGGAGTTGACAAACGAATTGATTTATTAGCTAATATTGTAAAATTCAACGGCACCATTTACGATTTAACAGAAATAGAGCATGCCTATGCTCCTCCTTTTTCGTCTGCAAAGGATCCTGTAAACATCATGGGTTTTGTTGCCGAAAATATGATAAACGGCTCAATGAAATCTTTCTCTTGGCGAGCTGTTGAATCCATAGATCATTCACATACATTTCTTTTAGACGTTCGTACTAGAGATGAGTTTGAATTAGGAGCAATACGTGGAGCGATAAATATTCCTTTTGATGAAATTAGAAGTCGTTTAGATGAAATACCAAAAGGAAAGGAAATAGTTGCTTATTGCAGTGTTGGGACACGTGGTTATGTAGCCGCCAGGATATTAATGCAACATGGGTTCAGCGACGTTTCCAATTTGAACGGAGGATATAAAACCTATGAGTTTGCAAGCCAAAAACAAGGCAACGAAGACGTATATGAAAACCACGTTATTGGACTTAACAACTTGATATACCAAGTAGATAGGGAACCAAAAAATGGCATTGCCGCTGCAATCAATACAATGAAAATTGATGCATGTGGTTTGCAGTGTCCAGGACCAATCATTAAGTTAAAGAAGAGTGCAGATACCGCTCTTCCTGGACAAATGATGGAAGTTAAATCAACTGATCCAGCATTTTCTGCAGATGTCAAATCATGGGCAAAAATTACCGGTAATAGAATTGTAGAAGTTAAAGAATCTGCTGGTGTAGTTACTGCAATCATTGAAAAACAAGCAAAACCTGAAGTCGCAAATATCGTAAGCAGCAACACTGCAAAAAATAAATCCATAATAGTATTCAGCGACGATTTAGATAAAGCTATTGCGTCTTTTGTTATTGCAAATGGAGCAGCAGCAATGGGAAGTAAAATGACAATATTCTTTACTTTCTGGGGTTTGAATGTAATTAAAAAACAAAAACCAGGAAAAGTATACAAAGATTTTATGGGCAAGATGTTTGGTATGATGATGCCAAAAAGCAGCAAAAAACTCAAATTATCGAAAATGAACATGATGGGTATGGGGCCAAAAATGATTCGTAATGTGATGAAAAACAAAAAAATAGAATCACTAGAATCGTTGATGCAACAGGCTCATGAAAGTGGTGTTGAATTTATCGCTTGCACCATGTCAATGGATGTAATGGGGGTGCAAAAAGAAGAACTTCACGATTATGTTACTTATGGTGGTGTGGCAGCATACTTGGAAAGAGCAGAAGAATCTAATGTAAATTTATTTATATAATCTAAACCTTATTTATAAAAAAACCGTCTATTGAAATAATTGGTAGACGGTTTTTTTATTGTTTTATAGATTTTTATTTTTGCAACAAAGATGAATGAAATAAAAAAGGGCTAACCCAAAAGCTAGCCCTTTAATAAATTATTAAGATTGTAGATTAGTACTTAACAGCTTGAATTAACAGTTCATTACTGACTATTAGTTTAGTAAAACACCTATTTATATCTTTTCTTCCATAATGTTTTAGCTGTGGAACAAACTTTATTGTTCTCTTTCGTCTTAATAGTATGGATAAAACAATTGTTATTAATATCTTTTTCAGTCAAAGACACAACAGTATCACCATATTGTGCCTCTGAAATAAACCGTCCATCAATAGAGTATAAAAAATAATTATCAATAATTTCTTCTGGCATTGACTCCATTAACCATTGCAAATACTTAATATTGCTTACATGACGATTTGCGTCAACATCAAAATTATGAACTTTAAACTCTTTAAGGTTTGTTGCAACATCAATTGGTTTTATTTTTTTAGTAATGTCATGCTTTATACTTTCAACACTACAATATGACCATCCGTTTATAATAGATTCAAATATTTGTGTGGGTCTTCTTCTTTCAATATCAAAAAAGACCCATAACCCTTTAGCCCTACCTATAATATTCATTTTTTCATCATAAATAATATTTTCTCTAAGGCCTCTAATCATTGAATACTCAGACAACCATGTTCTAATAGTGATTTTCTCTTTATAACTTGGATAGCGATCCATTTCCATAATTCCGGAAACTAATACCCATCCAATATTTTGTTTCTCAAGCTCATACAAACTATGATCTATTGAATGACAATGATCAGCAGCTGCTTCTTCGAGTAAAGTTAAAATAGTAGTTGTTGAAGCCTCTCCGAAATTATTCATCTCAAAATATCTTAACTCAAATTGTTTCTCAAAATAATTTTCCAATTGTTTTTTATTTTAATGATTAAATGTGCAATTTATACCATGGAAGGATACATGAAAGTAATATCTACAAGTTTAAATTATATATTAACTTCAAAAGTAGTCTAAAGTATGAGTATTTCATCCATTTTTTTTGTTTTTTTGCATTTTAATTAATAAGAAGTATTTTTTTACTCATCTTTAAAAAGGTTCTATCATGAACCAAACATTACAAAGTAATCAGCGAATTTAAGCTTTAGTTTCGACATTTTGACTTATACCAATAGGGCGTTTTACTCGCAAGCTCGTGAGCTAAAGCTTTTAGTTAAATTGGTATTGTCTCGGAATCGCTTAACGTAACTTAATATAGTTAATCTTACCGATATATCTTCTGGGACGAGATGTTTTTATTCTGACC
>JAQVPT010000124.1 GCA_028701945.1 Bacteroidales bacterium | reverse complement strand
TAAGAGTTTCCGCTGTCAAATTATATCTTTCCATCATTCGAACCGAAACATCAGACATATTTGAAACCGCAGCTTTAAACACAGGCTGTCCTTCTTGATAAATAAAGTGCTGACGACGAAGGATAGTTTCAAAAGTAGCAGGACGCAAAGAGCCACCAGCAACCTGATGTAAATGTTGTCTTCCCGAACCATCGACATGCATAATTGAATCGATTAAACCAAGTCCGCTAGTATCTGGTTCAAGCATAACAGCACCAGCACCATCGCCAAAGATTGGCGAAGTATTTCGATCATTATAATCAACAATGGAAGACATTTTGTCAGCTCCCACCACCACAACTTTCCGATGTGAACCACTTTCTACGAATTTTGATGCAGTTATCAATGCAAACAAGAAGCTAGAGCAACCAGCATTAACATCATATCCAAAAGCGTTTTTAATTCCCACTTTATCGCATATAATATTAGCAGTAGCTGGGAATTGCATATCAGGAGTAACAACTCCACAAATAAGCATATCAACTTCATCGGCAGATGTTCCTGTTTTTTCTAACAGTTGTTTTACTGCTTCAGTCGCCATATCGGAAGTTGCTTTTCCCTCTTCTAACAGGATATGACGCTCTCTAATACCAATGCGTTCCATTATCCATTCGTCAGTAGTATCAACCATTTTTGCTATTTCTTCATTAGTCAATACATAGGGTGGTACATACGCACCAATACCAGTAATTGCAGCTTTAATCTGTGCCATAACTAAAATGTTTTGTTATTATTCCAGAAATATTCGATTCAACAAGTTTTTTTGACAGCAATATCATATTCTTTATTGCAATATCATTACTAACACCATGTCCAACTATGACTGGTTTTGGAATGCCCAAGATAGGGGTCCCGCCATAATTTTCATAGTTATAGTTATCAAAATATGAATCTGCAATATTTCTTTCGTTAAGAATTTTATAAAATGATTCTGCTTGTTTTAATACAACATTGCCAGTAAATCCATTACACACTATAACATCAACCACATCAGCATTATGAATATTTCCACCCTCAATGTTGCCAATAAAATTAATTTGACTATCCGCATCGAGCAAACTATATGCAAGTTTAGTGGTTGCAGTACCTTTAGATTTTTCGCTTCCGATATTTAATAACCCCACTTTAGGATTATCAATTCCCATAACGTGTTTTGCAAACATTTTTCCCATGTGAGCGTATTGCACAAGTACTTCTGGTTTTGTATCAGGATTAAGACCAACGTCCAGCAACAAATTGTTCTTACCATTGTTGTTTGGATAATAAGAAGATATCCCTGGTCTCATAACGCCATCGCTGACACCTATAACTTGTGTCGCTCCAGCCATCATTGCACCAGTATTACCTGCACTTACAAAACTACCTATAATGTCATTTTTAAGGTACTCAAAACCTTTAAAAATGCCAGAATCGCTTTTTTCTTTAATTGCTTTTATTGGTTCATCCCCCATCTCGATGACTTGAGTGCAATTAATAACTTCAACTCTATCCAAGTTGATTTTTTGCCTAATTAGATGTTCCAAAATAAGATCACCTTCACCAAACAAGAAAAGCTTGTCTTTGATTGAAAGTTCATTTAAAGCAAGTACAACTCCTTTCAAAGTCTGCTCGGGAGCAAAATCTCCTCCCATTATGTCTAAACCAATATTCATCAACAACTAGTTGACTGCAACCGCTTCTTTATCAATAGCCAGTTTTCCTTTATAATATCCACACTCAGGACAAACATGATGATACCGAACAGTTGTTCCGCAATTTGAGCATTTTGCTAGTTTGAGAAACGTAGCTTTGTAATGTGTACGACCTTTGTTTCTTCTTTGTTTTGACGTTTTTCTTTTTGGATGTGCCATCGTTATACAATTTTAAAATTTAACTTTTATTTTTAAATTCCTTTAATTTATCCCATCTGGGATCTAATATTTTTTCGTTTTCAACTATCAGATAATTCTCTAAAATATCTAACATTTTTTTATCGCAACCCGTCTCACCATTTTCTTTGTCGGGATGATAATGTTGCAAAGGTAAAGCAAAATGTGCAAATTCGTAAATTAATTGTGCAATGTTTATCTCTGTTTTACTTTTTTCAAGGAAAACGCATTCCTGATTAGTGTCAAAATTTGTTTCTTCACCAAACTCAACCATGACAATATCCTTGAAATTGATGTCCTGGTCGTAATATTCGAGACACCTGTCACAAAGTACTTTAACAGTACCATTAAGAGCGATTGTCAACTGAACAGAACCATGCTTTTTTGAAACATTCAAATTAACATTAATATTTCCACCATTAATAGTTTTATCTTCGAAATATTCAAAAAACTCATCTGTTACAACAAAATCAAAACTATGTTCTTTGTTGTCCAAGCCATGTAATGGCACAATATATTGACTTAAATAATTCACAATTTTTTCAAAAAAATTTCGTGCAAAGTTACAAAAACAATTTTAATACTTGAATAAAATATGAATTATTAACTCTAAGATTATTGTTTTTCTTTATTTGCATGGGTTTAATGATTGTTTATAACTAATTTGATTTCTTCAATACTATTCTAAATGTCGTTCCCACACCAATCTCGGAGTGTTTCACAAAAACTTTTCCTTCGTGATATTGTTCTATAATTCTTTTAACTAAAGAAAGACCAAGCCCCCAACCTCGACTTTTTGTAGTATAACCTGGACTAAAAACAATTTTATAAGCAGATTTAGGAATTCCTTTCCCGGTATCAATAATGTCAATGTATAAATTTTTTGAGTTTTGTTCAATTTCGACTTTTATTTTACCTTTCGTCCCAATTGCATCGACAGCATTTTTGCAAATGTTTTCAATCACCCATTCAAATAACTCTTGATTAAGCGGAATTACAAGATTTTCATAACCACTAAATTCGGTAAGTATTTCAATACTCTTAGGGACTCTTGTTCTTAAATAATTCAAAGAATTACTTATTGTTTCAACTAGCCCAACCTTCACAAGTTGAGGCTGACTACCAATTTTCGAGAACCTTTCAGCAATTTTTTCAAGACGTTGAACATCTTTTTCAAGTTCTACAGAAAAACCATTTGCACCATCAGTTTCTTTCAGTATTTCGACCCACGCCATAAGTGATGAAATTGGTGTTCCTAATTGATGTGCTGTTTCTTTTGACATCCCAAGCCAAACTTGATCTTGTTCGGCTTTGCGAGAGACGCTAAAAGCAAGATAAGCCATAAATATGAATAAAAATACAATTCCAAGTTGAATATAAGGATAGTAATGTAGTTGTCTGAGTAAAAAAGAATCGGAATAAAATATTTTGTTTAAAGGTATTCCATCCTCTGTTTTTATAACGAAATGGACTTTTTGATTACTTTTAAACTCATTTAATTTTTTATTTCTATAATTTGAGTTCCCCATTTTAACCGAATCTATATTTCTGTATGACAAAATATTGTCTTCCATATCTGCCAGAATCACAGGTATGGTTTCGTTATTTCTCAAAACCTCAAACAAAAAACTGACATCCTGCTCGGGGTCTGAATTTATTAGTTGTTGAGTAGCTTCTGCCCATAGCTCAATTCGCTTTCTTTCTTCTAAAGACAGCTTTGTCATTAGCGTGTTAGTATAAAACAGGGAAAGGCCTCCAATAACAATTGCGAATAGAACTAATAAATACTTCCACTTTCTTTTTTGTCTATATATTTTTGCTTTTGCCACTATGCTATTGCTAACGTATTTGAAAAATATTTATTTTAATTTAAGTTGAGAGATTTGTAAATATAATTATTATTTTAATATAACGACATATAGTACACTATTTGAATGACTTGAACAAAAAGGAGAGAAAGGATAAATCCTCCAAAAATCATTGAAACAAAAATCTTTTTTGCATTTATTAGAACATTAGATATCAACAATGAGAGCCATGGAAACATTAGTACTACCGATTCATTTGTTGAAAACGGACTGATAAAAAACAAGGATAAAATTATGAGTATCAAAACAATTGAAGTTTGAAACCTTCTAGTCGAAATTTTCTTAGGGATACCAATTGTAAATCTTGAAATTATAGCAATTAAAGATAATAGTCCAATTGGCAAAAAAACAACATAATTAAAAGAGGTGTACTTATAGTTAGCATATTCAGATACTATGGTAGATTTTGCTGTCTGATACAGCAATTCAATATCGCCCCAAAGCCATACTATTGTGATTGCAACAATATATGTAAGTATAACTCCAGTAAAAAAAACAATTAATTCTTTAAACTTAACTGGCGTGATAATATAAAGTACAATAATGATTAACGGGATAGCAAAAACCAACTTGTGAACAAGCAATGTACTTATAGCAACAAGAATAGCCGCATCTAATATGTTAATCATTGCAGAGTGTTTTTTATAAGCACCAAAGACTCTAATAACGGCTATAAACAGGAATATCGATGCTATTGTTTCAGGCAGTATTCTCTGGGCATTAATAAAAAAACCTGTAAATAAAACAAATAAAATCCCAGGTGCTTGATAAGCATTTTCAATTATCATTAAGTTTGAATTAATCTTTATGATAACTAGTGCGAACCCGTAATATAGTATAAAAGCCAAAACTGCTGATAAATATTTCATAAAAACAGTTTCGGGGAATTGTGGAAGGAAATAATTATGTAAATCATAAACTTCTATTTCGGTTGGCATATAATAAAATTTGAATGCCCATACCAGAAACATCAAAAAGAACATTAACACGAAGTTAATGGGACTATTTGCTTTCACAAGTTTTATCATTTGAGGTCAAATCCTATATCATGTCTATAATTCATTTTATCGAAACTAATATTTTTTATTGTTTTATAAGACTGATTTAATGCACTAAATATATCTTTTCCAAGCGAGCTTACAGCAAGAACTCTTCCACCATTTGTAAGGGTTTTATCGCCATCCTTTTTTGTTCCTGCGTGAAATAAAACACTTTGTCCATTATAATCAAGACCTAAAATTTCCTTATTCTTTTCATACTCTTCAGGATATCCTCCAGATACAATCATTACTGTTGCAGCCGCATCATTTTCAAATTCGACTTTAATATTCTGGAGATTTTTATTACATGCCGCATCGAGTATTTTTGCAAAATCAGTTTTTAATCGGAGTAATACCACCTCTGTTTCGGGGTCTCCCATTCTTACATTATATTCAATAACATAAGGCTCTCCATTAACATTAATAAGACCAATGAAAACAAACCCTACATAATCCATTTTTTCCGATTCGAGTCCAAATATTGTGGGTTTTACAATTTTTTCTATCACTTTAGTCTTAAATTCATTATTAAAGAAAGGTACTGGAGAAACCGCACCCATTCCACCTGTATTAAGCCCAGTATTATTTTCGCCTATTCTTTTATAGTCTTTTGCTTCGGGTAATAACACATAGTCTTTACCGTCAGTTACAGCAAAAACAGATAATTCGACACCATCCAGAAATTCTTCGATAACAACTTTTGAGCTTGCATCTCCAAATTTTCCAGAAAGCATATTATCAAGTTCGATTAGAGCAGTATCATAATTTTCGATTATCAACACTCCTTTTCCAGCAGCAAGTCCGTCTGCTTTAAGCACATAAGGAGGTTTTAGGCTTCCCATAAATTCTACTGCTTGATTAAAATTATCTTTTTTTGCAGTAAAATATCTTGCTGTCGGTATTTTGTACTTATTCATAAATTCTTTTGCAAAATCTTTGCTTCCCTCTAACTGTGCAGCATCTTTAGAAGGACCTATAATTTTGAGATTAGAATAATCGGGTTTTGACCTAAAGTAATCGGTTATGCCGTTTACTAATGGATCTTCGGGACCAACAATGAGCATGTCTATCTTATTTTCTTTGACAGTTTCAGCAATCTTATCAAAGTCATTTACTCCGACAGACAGATTTATTGCAATTAAATCAGTACCAGGATTTCCTGGAGCAACAAAAATGTCATTTATCAACACACTTTGCTTTAACTTCCAAGCAATTGCATTTTCCCTGCCTCCAGACCCTAAAATTAGTACATTCATTATAAAGTGTTTATCTTATTTATAATTTTGATTATTAATAATATCTCTTTTTTAGCGTCTAAAAGAACTCATGCTCATAAACAATAAAATAGTCTCCATAATCTTCTTTAATAAGGTTTTTATCCTCATCAAAATAATTTGTAACACGACTTATTTCTTCGCCGCCGGGACTATATTTTGATTCGGTAACCGACCCGTCATCATTATAAGCTAATTTAACTTTAGCTCCAGACATAACAAATTGCTCAACAGGTTTTTCATTCTCATCAAACTCGATTTTTACCCAATCAATTGTTTTACCTTTTCTGTTAAGAGTTTTTACCGCAGCAATATTACCTGCATCGGTATAATAATAGTGATGCACTTTTTCTGGTTTGTTTCTATGATTCAACTCTTCGCGTAAAATTAATTTTCCATCTTCGTCATAAGAATTTTTTATAGCCTCTTTTTGCTTCTCATTCTCGTCAAAATGCTTGTTGTAAACAATATCTCCTTTTTCGTTAAGCTCTACGATATTCATTTCTTCAAGCTCGCCGTCTTCGTCTAAATGCAAGACTTTAACAGTTTTTCCGTCATTTTGTCTTTCATACTTTTTAATGGCTATCCAACCTTGTTTATTTTCCGTTTTTTCACTTACCAACTTACCATTACCATCGTAATTATAAGATATAATCTCTTCAATATCATCTAAGTAATTAATGCTTTTTTCGTTAATTGGCTTAGCGTTTTCATCAAATTCAGAGCTTACCTCGAACACAACAGAGCCTGTTTCATCAAATTCCTTGTTAAATATTAAATTTCTAGTGTTGTTATACTCTTGGATTTCCTGTAAAATTTTTTCGTCGGGTGTTACTTTATAAACTTTATAAGTTTTAATTAATCTGATCGATTTTGCCATAATATTAATATTTTAATAAGCACAAAGCTACAATTTAGTATCATATTATTAAAATACTTGCAATAAAATTGAGTAATTTCATACAAAAATTGTAAAATTGCTAAAAATTTAATGAATTGGAACAACAGATAAATACAAAATACTTCTTTGTTATAAATCCAAATGCTGGTAATGAAGGAGGCAAACTTGAATGGCCAAAGATAGTAACGATGCTAAAATCAAACAGTATTGAATATGATTTTGCATTTACTCAACATGTAGGACACGCCGAAGAAATTGTAACCCAAAAAATTTTGGAATCATATCGAAAGTTTATTGTAGTAGGTGGCGATGGCACGATGAATGAAGTTACAAACGGTATTTTTAAACAAAAATCAGTACCAACTACCGAAATTTATCTTGGTTTAATACAAATGGGAACTGGAAATGATTGGGCACGCTATTACGATATGAAACCCGACTACAATGAAGAAATGGAGAGATTAAAAAACTGTCCTTCACGTATTCAAGATGTTGGTAAAATTGAATATCGCTGCGAAGGAGAACAAAAATCGGCATATTTTATAAATATTGCGGGTTTATGCTTCGATTCTACAGTTGTAAAAGGCACAAATGAGATGAAAGAAAGAGGTCGAAGAACAAAATTTGCTTATTTAATTAGCCTGCTCAAAAGTCTTATTAAATATAAACCATGGCATCTAAAAATACATATCAATGATGAAATACTTGAAGGACCATTTTTATCAATTAGCATCGGCAATGGCAAATTCTCAGGTGGCGGAATGATACAAACACCTGACGCAAAAATTGATGATGGATATTTACATGTTACAATATATCAAAACATGCCAAAATACAAGATGATAACTAATATTAATAAATTGTATAATTCAAAAATACTAACTGTAAAGGGTATTACATCTTACAAAACTAAAGGCTTCAAAATTGAATCAGAAGAGCCTATTTTTGCCGAAACTGACGGAGAACTTATTGGCAGCACTCCTTATGAAATTAGTATTTTACCAGCTTCACTTAATGTAATTGTGTGATAAAAAAAAGGATGCCTATACAAACATCCTCTTAATTTTTTACTATTTTATTATTTTTAAGGTGCCACTGGCAAATTATGATGTGTTGTTGTACCAAAAACAGAAGTGTAAGTTACATTATTATATTTAATATAAACCGTACAGCCTTCACTTGCACCAATTTTACCGTTTCCAGATGCATTACCAACTATAAAGTTAATTGCAATACTGTAATTGTTAAACTCTGGTAAACCATTATATTGTGTAGGGTCGTTCCAGGATAAATCATAATTTACTTTTGTATCATCATAACTTGTCCACACTTGAATTACAGGAGATTGTGTTCCGTCAAAGCCATAATCATAAACAAAACAAGTAGAACTAAGATTGTTTTCTTCTGATTTTGGCCAATATGTTAAAGCTACATTAAGATCTGAGTTAAATGATAATTGCTCGGTATATAAGCCATTTCCGATGTCAATTGTAACAATATCTCCTTGATTACCTACCTTTATAAGACCTCTGTCAGCATCAGTAAACAACGCAACCGAAAAAGATTTTAAGAACCTCTTATACAAATATTTAATCTTTCCTTCTACATAACTTCCATCTGTCAATTTAACCGATTTTGTAAATCCTTCGGGATCTGCATTTGAGGTTATTTTAACATCAACAACATTATCCAAACCATCGGGAATAATCATTGCATCAATACTAAAGCTATTATCATATAACGATAAGGTATTGATGTTTTTATCATTTTCGATTAAAACATTTACTGTGTTTTTCGCTACACTCGCCTCTTCTTTATCTCCGCACGCACTAAATGTGTATGCCATTAAAAGAGTTGCTCCAATCAAAATCAAATTCTTTCTCATATATGTTTTTTTAAATTTACATTTGTCCTTTTGCAATAATACTGCCAAAAAAAGAAATGTCGCATATTTTTTATGGTTATTGAAATAAATTTTATTCAACAACCTGGTTTGCCAGTAATAGAACATAGTAAGTCGCAGATTTGAGCAAGCTGACAACTAATACCAATATAATCACAAAACGCATTAATTTCCCCAGCTTTCTCTATCTAAACTTCTATAATGGATTGCTTCTGCTATATGTGAAGATTTAATATCATTTACGCCTTCAAGATCGGCGATTGTGCGTGAAAGTTTAATTATTCGATCATAAGCTCTGGCAGAAAGGTCGAGTTTTTCCATCGCAACTTTAATCAATCCTAAACAAGCATCATCAAGTGCACAAAATTCTTTAATCATTTTAGAACTCATTTGAGCATTAGAATAAACATTCTTGCGATTTGTAAATCTATCTGTCTGTATTTTACGTGCTGCAATAACTCGTTTTTGAATTTCGCAACTTTTTTCGGCAGGCTTAAGTTCAGAAAGTTTATCAAAACTTACAGGAGTTACTTCGAGATGAATATCAATTCTGTCTAATAACGGGCCCGAGATTTTGCTCATATATCTTTGTACCATAGTTGGAGAACAAACACATTCTTTTTCGGGATGATTATAATATCCGCAAGGGCATGGATTCATTGAAGCAACAAGCATTAAACTGGCAGG
>JAQVPT010000123.1:8571-9624 GCA_028701945.1 Bacteroidales bacterium | reverse complement strand
ATAATACGAAGCTCTTCAAAGCTAATATGCTCATTTATAAGTCCATTATATCGTAAAATCTCCTTTTTTTGTGCTAAACATGAGCTTATTGAAATAACTATTGCCTCGTCTCCATGTATTTCTCGCATAACTTTAGCAGTTGCAATCATCGGACTGTCAATTTTAGCAATAGAATCTGTTATATTTGGTTGAAATTTCTCAATATATTCATAAACAGGAGGACAGTTTGCAGTAATAACGTATTTCCCTTTTAAGTTTGTAAAAGTTTGTTTATATTTTGCGGCAATAAGATCTGCTCCGAATGAAATTTCGTTTACATAATCAAATCCTAAGGCTCGAAACATACCAACAAAATTGCGATAGTCGCTAATATCTGGAAATTCTGAGGCAATTGACGGATCTACTATGGCTATACATTTGTTTTTGCCCGACAAATGCTTTGAAACCTCTTCAATTGACTGTGCATATTTAATTGCTTTAGGTCCACAACTAACATAGCAATTTCCACAACCAATACATCTATCATGATTTATCACAATATCGTTCGACTTAATACCTGTGGTAATAGCTTTTGTTGGGCAAGCTCTGACACAGGCGTAACAGTGAGTACACAATTCTTTGTCGATGCTTATCAATGGTTTATTTTGCATATTACTTTTTATTCAGATATGTTTCTACAATTGCAATGGCTTTTTGTGGAGTAATTTCGTGATAGACATCCTCTTCAACGAACATAATTGGTCCCAAACTACATTTTCCAAAACAATGTCCACCTTTAAGATGAAGGTCGTCCTCCAATTTATTGTTACAAATATACTCTTGTAACGCCGATACTACATCTCGATTTTTGCGACTAAAGCATGATGATCCCAAACATATTGTTATTTGTATTCTATTATCCATATTTTATTGTCTCCCAATACTATAATAAACAAACCCTTGTTTTCTAACTTCTTCAGGGTCATAAATATTTCGTCCGTCAAAAATTAATTTTTCTTTCATTTTCTGCATTTTCGGATAATTTAGTATCCTAAACTCTGACCACTCTGTTAC
>JAQVPT010000123.1:0-8561 GCA_028701945.1 Bacteroidales bacterium | reverse complement strand
ACATCAAAGCGTCCGCATTGTTCAATGCTTCGTAAGGTTCATTAACAAAGCTTATTTTGTTACCTAATATCCGTTTTGCTTCTTCCATTGCAACAGGATCATACGCAAATACGCTTACACCTTTTTCAAGTAGTTTCTCAATTAAAACGAGAGCTGGTGCTTCACGCATATCATCAGTGTTAGGTTTAAATGATAATCCCCATAAAGCAATTTTTTTTCCTTTAAGGTCTCCGTTAAAATGTTTAATAGCCTTATGGTACAGACTTTCTTTTTGTCTGTTATTAACATTTTCAACAGATTTTAATATTTCTAACGAATAATTTTTTTCGTCAGCAGCTTTTATTATTGCTTTTACATCTTTTGGAAAACATGAGCCACCATAACCTGTTCCAGCATATATAAAGTATGGACCGATTCTTTTGTCTGAACCAATTCCTCGTCGAACTGAATTGATATCTGCACCAACAATTTCACAAAAATTAGCAATATCGTTCATAAAAGATATTTTTGTCGCCAATAAAGCATTTGCGGTGTATTTTGTTAATTCCGCTGATGGAATGTCCATATAAATTATTGGGTGTCCATTAAGCACAAACGGTTTATACAATCTGTCGATTATATCTTTAGCCTTTTCGCTATCGGTGCCGACTACAATTCTGTCAGGATGCAAGCAATCATCAATAGCATCGCCCTCTTTAAGAAACTCAGGATTAGATGCAATGTCAAATTCGATATTTACATTTCTTTTTGTAAGTTCTTCTTCTATTGCTGTTCGAACTTTTTCGGCGGTTCCTATTGGCACTGTACTTTTTGTAATTATTACCATATAGTGATCCATATTTTTTCCGATTTCACGAGCAACTGTTAAAACATACTGTAAATCTGCACTACCGTCTTCATCGGGAGGAGTACCAACTGCAATAAATACAGCTTCTGCATTTTCAATGCTTTCTGAAATATTTGTAGTAAAGCTAAGTCGGTGTTTTTCAGTATTTCGTTTTACCATTGTTTCGAGACCGGGTTCCCAAATTGGCATGATCCCTTTTTTGAGATTCTCAATTTTATTGGCGTCAATATCTAAGCAGGAAGTTATAACACCCATTTCGGCAAAACATGTGCCTGATACTAACCCTACGTAACCAGTTCCTATTATTGATATTTTCATATTCTTTGTTTCCTTTTTAATTAAAATATTAATTCGTTTAATAATTCCATATCCTCTATGCGTCCAATTGAATAATCTTGATTATCGCCATTATAAGTTCTAAGTCTTTTATAAAAATACAAATTTGCATAATTTTCTGCTAAATTCACATTAGTATCTAGGATAAAAATTTTGACAACAGTCTTTTCGCCCTTATTCTGTATCTCACAAAAACAGTAATGAACAATTTTATCTTGTTCTAACTTAGCTGCATAGCGTCCTGATAATGGAATAAGTTTTTCATTTTCCTCTATATCGATTCTACATATACATCCATGTTCACTTGTTTTATTTAGCTCACTTAATTTACCCTTTATAAAATACTGATGATCAAGATATGCATTTGCTTTCATTATTTGTCCTTCAAGAATTGCTTTACGAATGCGAGTAGAACTTACAGCTTCGTTTTCAATATCTTGTTGAGGAATTTCTTCGACAGTAAAGTTACGTTGTTTGCTTAACTGATACAAATAATCATAATCTCCTTCTCGGTTGTGTCCAAAATGGTGATTAAATCCTACAACAATAATTTTAGCTTTTAATTTGTCTAAGAGTATGTCGTTTACAAAAGATTGCGAACTTGTTTTTGAAAAACTTATCGTAAAATCAATAATAAAAAGATGATTTAATTGCGTCTTTGCCAGCATTTTCGCTTTTTCATTTTGAGTATTAATCAATTTTAAATCTTTTGATTTATCTGGGAATAGTATTTTTCTTGGATGTGGATGAAAAGTGATTAAGACAGACTCACCGTCAATTTCTCTTGCCAGCTGATTTAGTCGTCCTATAATAACTGCATGTCCAACATGCACTCCGTCAAAGGTTCCAGTTGTAACGACCGGGTTTTTTATTTCTCCAATATTATCAAAATTATAATGAATTTTCATTTTTTTATTTTTTCTTTTACAAAGTAAGCAACTTTTTCCATTGATGTAACCATGTCGTAATTTTCAAGATACACATCCTCAGGAACATTTAATGGTATTGAGGTAAAATTAAGTATTCCTTTGATTCCAGCAAATACAAGCCTGTCGGTTATTTCTTGAGCTTCACGAGGCGACAAGGATAATATAGCAATTGTTGCATGATTTTTTTCAATCAACATTTCGAGATTGTCGATGTGATACGATTTAATACCTGATATTATCCTATTAATTTTTGTAGAATCATTTTCAAACGCTGCAACAATTTCAATTTTACTGCGTTTTGAATTAAAATAATTGGTGATGGCTTTCCCAAGATGCCCCATTCCAATTACAACTGCATTTATTTGTGCCCCACCGTCTAATATTTGACTAATTTTTTCGATTAGTTCTCGAACAGAATACCCTTTTCTCTGAGTACCAGTATAACCTATTAGCATAATGTCGCGACGCACTTGTACAGGGGTTAAATGTAAAAGACTTGCAAGTTCATGCGAATAAATAAATTCACTTTGATTATCTTGATATGTTTGTAAGACACGGCGATACATGCTTAATCTTTCAATTGTTTTTTCGGGTAGCATATATTATTTAGTTAAAATTATTTTTACTTTTGTTCCTTTATTTTCTTCACTATTCAGTATTATTTCTGCTTTATAATTTTCGAGAATCTTTTTTACAATTGACAATCCTAATCCACTTCCGGGTATTTTGCTCGTTTCTTTATTCCTAATCCTAACAAATTCTTTAAAAAGTTTGTTTTGATCCTCTTTACTTATTCCTATTCCAGTATCAGCAATTATTATTTCAACTTTATCATTAATTTCACGAATAGTGCAATCAACTCTCCCACCAGTTTTATTGTATTTAATAGCGTTTGAAAATATATTATTCAAAACAATTTCCAAATCGTTTACATCAAATTCATATATAATTTTAGTGTTATAATTAAGATAAATATTTACATCTTTTTGTATTGCCATTGGTTTGAAGGTAGAGATGCAATTTTTAGCCACTTCGCCTATATCGATTGGTATCGGGTTTCTTTTTGCTTGCCCGGATTCTATTTTAGTAAGATCAAGCAAGTCCATTATCATGCCTCTCATCGCATTTAAGCGATCAATTGATCTATCAATCATTTGCATATAATCAGCTACATATTTACCGTTTTTTTGTTCTTTTATTATTTTAAGATATCCTTCTACAGCATTAACGGGCGACTTTAACTCATGTGATAAGAGTGACAAAAATTGAAATCTTATATGCTTCCCTTCTTTTTGCAATTTTGAAGTCATTTGTTTTAAGAAGATCTGTTTTGTAATATTTTCGATTGATCCGCGTAATTCTTGCGGTGTAAAAGGCTTAGGGACGAAATCAATAGCTCCTTGTCTAGTTGCTTTTACCGCAAGTTCCAACGAAGCATAAGATGTTATCATTATGACTTTAGAATCAATTTCTTGTTCGTTTATATATTCGAGCACATCAACTCCCTGTATTCCAGGCAGTTTATTATCTAGCAATATTATGTGATAAAAATCTGATTTTATCTTCTCAATAGCAATTTCTCCAGTTTCAGCTTCGCATACAATGAAACCAATAGCTTCGTCCATAAAAGGATAATCGACTTCGAATTTCTCTATTATTCGTTTAATTCCCGATCTAATTCCAAATTCGTCGTCAACTACTAATATTTTTAATTTATCCATTATCTTTAATTTTTAGCAATTTTTTTAACTCTTCTGCAATTTTTTCTGATTCTACTCCTTTTTCGAGATATACGTCTGCTTTTATCCACGAATTATCAGTATTAAATTTATACCCTGTTTCGGCAGTTACGGCAGTAGAAATAATTACAGGAATATCTGGATTTGATTTTTTTGTTTTATATGCAAGAATAAACCCGCTATCATCATTTTCCATCATAAGGTCAAAAACTGCAGCATCAAAACCACCAATTTCAATTAATTGCTCGGCTTCTTTTTGCGAACTAGCAGTAATTACAGCAAAACCAGCAGTTTCAAGCCTAAATTTTGTTTGAAACAAATAATCGAAATCATCATCAGCTAACAGAATTGTTTTATTTGTTTTCATATCTAACTTTCGTTTAATTGTGGTAATGTAATAGTAAATTTCGTTCCTACTTTCCCTTTTTTAGGATTACAGTTTGAATCGACATTAATTTTTCCCTTGTGCATCTTTATTATCCCGTAAGATGTCGGAAGCCCCAGCCCTGTGCCTTTACCAAATTCTTTTGTGGTAAAAAATGGTGTAAACAGTTTGTCTTTATGATCATCCGTTATACCAGTTCCTGTATCTTTGATTATTATTTTTACATTTTCTTTTTCGTTATTTAGTTCAATATAAAGTTTACCACCTTCGGGCATGGCTTCAATCGCATTTTTTAAAATATTAGTTATTGCCTGTGTCATTTGTTCTTCGTCAATAGCTGTGCTAAAATTGCTTAAATAGTTTTTTTGTTCTACCTCAATATTAGCTGGTATAATGACGGCTTTTAGGCAATTGTTAATAAAATCGGCAATATTTACCGATGTAAATTTCACTTTGTTTTTCCGAGCGAAATTTAATAATCCACTTACAATATTTTTACAGCGCATAGCTTGTTCTGTAATCAATTTTAAATCTTCATAAGCTTCGTCATTAGGATTTATTTCGTCAAGCATAATATTCGAGTACATTATTACAACTCCAAGCGGATTGTTGATTTCATGAGCTATGCCAGCTGCTAATTGTCCTAAGTGTGCCAATTTTTCGCTTTGCTTTAGTGCTTGTTGCACAGATTCTAATTTAATATTTTTTATATTTAGCTCAGAAACCATTGTATTTAGTTTGTCTAATGTATATGGCAAACACATATCTATTTCAGCAAGCCCACGCAGCACTGCAATTGCATGTTCTCGACACGACTCATAACCACATGCGTGACAATCTAACCTATCTTGCTTGTCGTGTTTTCCCATTTTATGATATAATGCTTCAATCTCTTCCTCACTTGGTACTTTTACTCTACTGTCGTCTTGCGAAAAACTGCGATCTAAATTAATACTGCTAAACCTATTTATATAATTTTCCCATTCTTGAACATTGATATTGTCTAATTTTCTTCTAACATAACGCGTTATATAGGCTCGATTCTCATATCTTTTACCTTCTGAGTACATTCCAGGTCCCATAATACAACCTTCGCAGCAAAGAAGTTCTAAATTGTGATCATCAATATATCCATTGTCAAATTCGTTAATAGCCTCTTTAAAATTTTCACGACCTTCAGCAACAATAATATTTCCTTGAATAAGATTTTCTTCAATATTTATAGTATTTATTAATCCTCTACTTATAGGAAATGCTGCACCTCTCCCACCAAGTGGTGGATCAAACTCAACCGGTTCGCAATCTTCGGACTTAATGTTTTCTGTTTCAAACATATTACGAATTTCTTGAAACGTTAATACATAATCAGGGTCGTCAGATTCGTTCTTTTTAGCTACGCAAGGACCAATAAATACAGTTTCTCGCTCTTTCCCGTAGAGTTCTTTAATAACTCTAACAATCGCCATAAGTGGAGAAACAATTGGATCTAACGATCTTGTAAGCTGAGGGTAATATTTATTAATATATGATACAATTGCAGGGCAGTCGCTTGAAATATATTTTTTATGGTCATCAGATAAGAGAAGTTCTTCATATCTCATGGCTACTAGATCTGCACCAAAAGAGACTTCAACAACTTTATCAAACCCAAGTTTTTTTAACATCCCGACTACAATCCTGTGGTCTTCAAATTCTTTAAATTCAGCAGGAAAAGCAGGAGCAACACATGCGATGCAATCTTTTTTAGTTTTAAGAAGATGTAGAACTTGTTGTTCTTCGTTAAAAAAACTTTTCGCTTTACGAGTACACACTTTTACACAATTTCCACAACCAATGCATCTTTCGACAATTACATTTGCCTGCCCGTTTTGCATACTAATTGCTTTTGCGGGACATTCTCTGATACATGTATAACAAGTTTTACACCTATCGGCGATAGTAAAGACAAGTGGTTGTTTTTCACTAAATTTTATCATATTAGAATATGTTTTTTAGTTGATTGTTTTTATAAAATCCCTTTATAAAAGGATTTTTTCCAGGTGTGTTGTTATTTGTTTTCTCATCATATTCACTTATTATTTTTCTTAAACGTTTTTGTTTTTCCTGATTATCAGTAAGTTTTTGTCCACAGCCATCTATGCAACCCGATTTACATGATCTAACTTCAACAAATAGATAATTTCCATCCAGTATTTGCTTTTTGTATTTAACAAGGTTTTCGATACCAGATATACATGCCACACTATAATATGTTTTATTTATTTGAAATTCGTATTCGAGAAAGTCTTTCTCAGGTTTTATTTCAATTATTCTGTTGAGCTGATTAGTTAGTTCGAGACGATAAAATAACTCTCGTACGATTCCTTCTGCAATACCATGCTTAGTATCGAAGAACACACCAGCAGATGAGTCTGAATTCGTAGGATTATCAGGTGTTTCTTTACGGCTAAATGGTAAAGTAATACCTAATGTTCGTAATAATTTATCAAGTTCGTCAGAAGTGAGCACAAAGTCTATTTCTGGAACTCCTTTGTTTGTGTTTTGTGTTTGAACTGCTTCGTATTTGTGGGCAATACATGGGCTTACACTTACTAATATGTCGGTAGGCTCTTGAGTTGATAATATTTTGGCTCCTATTTGTTGTGGCGGAGGAATCTTACATAAAAAATCTACAAGTTCTGGTTCTTTTATCTGTATATACTTTGTAATTGCAGGACAATCGGTAATAATTAAAGTTTTATTCGATTTTTTTAATCTGGTTTGAATAATCGATGTGGCCTCACTAATAAAAAAGTCATTGAATAATGACATTGTGTAAACCTTATTAAAACCTGTGGTATGTAAAGCAGCAACAAGCATATTACGAGCATCTTCATATTTGCGAATATTATAAGTTACTGCAATATTAGCAATTGTAGTCGCTGGCAACATTATGCTTTTTGTTGTCTTATCATTTCCGAGTTTTTCGATAAGCTGGTTAATACCAGATTTGGGAATAATTGCTCCTGTAGGACAAGCGGTAACACACAAACCACAATGAATACAATCAGAGTAAAATAAACCTTTTTGAAAAACAGTTTCAATACTAGTGTTTTTACCTCTGCTGATTAAATCTATAGCCGAGACGCCTAATATTTCATCACAAATTCTCACACATCGTCCACACAAAATACATTTAGACATATCTCGAACAATGCCTGGACTCGAACGGTCTGTTTTACCGCTAATTAAATCACCATAAAAAACTTTTTCTCTAATATTAAGGTCTTCGGATAGTTTTTGCAACTCACAATTTCCGCTTTTATCACAATAAAGACAATTCTCAGGATGATTTGCAAGTAGTAATTCTACTATTGTTTTACGTGCACTTATAACTTCGGGTGAGTGAGTAAAAATTTTCATGTTTTCCCTTACAGGAGTAGAACATGAGGTAATAAGTTCTCCAGTTTCTGCATCTTCGACTACACAAAGCCTGCATGCTCCTGTGGGACTAAACTCTTTCATGTTACATAAGGTTGGTATTGAGATACCAATTTTATTTAAAACAGAAAGAATAGTATCGTTGCTATCTGCTTTTTGTTCTGTGTTATTTATGTAACAAGTTATTGTCATATTTTACTTTATCATTATAGCATTAAATTTGCAAGAGGCCTCACACACCCCGCATTTGATACATCTATCCTGAATTATAAAGTGTGCTTGATGTGCTGTACCAATAATGGCGTCGGCAGGACATCTCTTAGCACATATTCCGCAACCTACACAATTGTCAACTATCACGAAATATTCTTTTAAATTACGACATACATTTGCTTCGCATTTTCTTTCATAAATATGTTCTTCATACTCTTGTCGGAACCTCAACAATCCGCTCAAAATTGTATTAGGTGCATTTTGTCCAAGTCCACATAGAGATGTTTTTTGCATTAATGACGAAATTTGCTCTAATTGCGTAACTCCTTTAAACCTCAATAAGGATTCATGTTTGTTAGATTCCGAAGGTCTTTCAGATATTCTATTAAGTATTTCTAACAATCTTTGTGAGCCTTCCCGACACGGTATGCACTTTCCGCAGCTTTCATTATTTATAAACTTGATAAAATATTTTGTAATATCTATTATACAATTACTTTTATCTAAAAACAAAAAACTACCAGAGCCAAGCCATAATTTGTTATCTAAAACAGTTTTGTAATCTAAATTAATTGAGAAGTTTTCAGCATCTATAAAACCTCCAGATGGACCACCAATATGAACCGCCTTAATATTTGGTTGATGTTGTTTGGTAATACACATATCCATAATTTCGTTCACACTTGTACCCA
>JAQVPT010000122.1:7685-9678 GCA_028701945.1 Bacteroidales bacterium | reverse complement strand
ACTACACACGAACGGGATGTTATTAGTATAACATACTCTAATTAAATTATATTTAGGCGATAATGTATCAATGGCATCAACAACAAAGTCCCAACCTTCTAATAGAACTTGTTCAAGCATCTTATCTCGTAAAAACTCAGTTTTGATACTCAGATTCAGACTGGGATTTATTGATAATAGTCTATCTTTAAAAGCTTCGGTTTTTAAAATGCCAATATTATTATGTGTAGCAATAGTTTGCCTATTTATATTCGTTTCAGAAATGACATCGGCATCTACAATACAAATATTGCCAACTCCAGCTCTAACTAATTGCTCGGCTGCAGCACCTCCTACTCCACCTAAGCCGCAAATTAGTATGCGAGAGTTCTGAAGCTTTTCTAAACTTTCATCACCCAATAATAATTTTGTCCGTTCACGCCACATTTACACCAATCTTTTCTAAATTTTTAATAATTTGATTATTTATTTTATTTATAGAACATCCAAAATAATCTGCAACTAATTTGTAATTTGTTGAGATATCTTCGTTACCATCGTCAGTTTCGATAAAAATTTTATCTAAGCCAGCAATTCTCAAAGTTTCTTCTGCCTTTTTCGTATGTTTTAGTAAATTATAATTAACAGAAATATAAAATCCTGCATCGATTAATTGTTGCAAAGTCCCAGTTTTGCTATTATAGCCATGGATTATCCAGGGTTGCTTTGGGAATAACTGTTTTCGGATTTTAATAAGTTCATTATAATATTTTACACAGTGTATTATTAATGGTAATTGGTGCAATTCAGAAATTTCGATATGTTTTTGGAAGATTTCAAGTTGTTTGCTGAGTTTAACAGGCGATTTTGGGTCAAGCCCTGTCTCTCCAATTGCAACAATTGATGGTGGTTTTGCTGATTTTGAAATCTCCTCAATTTTTTTAATCCAATTAGAGCTATAATCCCATGGGTGAATACCAATAGAGTATTTTTTATTATCATCAATGTTTATGTCCGAATTAAGATTGATAATTCCGTATTTTTCGGCTGGATTATGAGTATGAAAGTTGAAAAGTTTCATTTAATCCTTATCTTTTAGAAAGTAATTAGTGTCTATCTCAATTTGGGCTTCTTTAATTAGGTTTATATATTCTTCCTCAAAACTTGTTTTGCCATGATGAGTGCGTTGGTTTTGTATATAGTCTATTAATCTTTTTTTGTCATTAATATTAGTGGTAAAAGCAGCATATTTTGTTCCCCAAGATTCAAAATCTTTGAATTCTTCCTGTTGTTTTATCCAATAATTAGTTGAGTTTTTTAGTTCTTTAACAAAATTTGAGAGCGAAAGAGTTGGATGAAGACTTACTAACATATGAATGTGGTTTGGGGTTCCATTTATTTGGAGCATTATGCTTTTTTTGTTTTTGACAAAACCTGTAATGTATTTGTATAACTCTTCAGCGTTTTCGTTTGGAATTGTTTTTTTACTGTATTTAGTTCTGATAATGATATGGTATATAAGTTGAGTGTAGCTCATGATGTAGAATTTTTTTAATAATCTAACAAAATTACATATTTTATTTGTTTAACGATAAAGTTTCCACAGTTTTATTCTATCAAATCCCTATTAAAAAACATTCAGCCTTCCAGGCTGCATATTTAAAGTTAGAGTTAACCTCAGACATCTAACGAAGTCTGAGGTTAAAGACATTCAGCACTCCGTGCTGTGTTGTATTGTTCAAAACTGTTATTTGTGCTTTAGATTTATAGATGTTATAAATAAGTTAAAATGTTGGTAAACAATCTTTTGAGCGTATAAATTTGTTTGTTATGTTTGTTTGGTAATACAGTTTCTAAAGTTTTATTCTATCAAATCCCTATTAAAAAACATTCAGCCTTCCAGGCTGCATATTTAAAGTTAGAGTTAACCTCAGACATCTAACGAAGTCTGAGGTTAAAGACATTCAGCACTCCGTGCTGTGTTGTATTGTTCAAAACTGTTATTTGTGCTTTA
>JAQVPT010000122.1:0-7585 GCA_028701945.1 Bacteroidales bacterium | reverse complement strand
ATTTTACCAACGGTTGTGTATGGAGATAAATCAGCAGCCTGGAAGGCTGAATGTAATTTTGGCTATTTCTACAAATACAATTTCCCCTGAAAGCTAGCTTTCATATTCATTTCTTTTTGTACAATATCACTAATTTCAAAGTTCTGTTTTCCATGCCAGTCAGGATAAATTATCATGTCTTTAGGAGATTCACTAGTGAAACGCTTAATTGAATTTATGCTTTGAGTTGCAAAATCGCGTTTATGCTTGCTTAATAATATGTTTTTTACAGTTTTATTTTACCTATTACTTATTAAAGCACATTCAGCCTTCCAGGCTGCATATTTAAAGTTAGAGTTAACCTCAGACATCTAACGAAGTCTGAGGTTAAAGACATTCAGCACTCCGTGCTGTGTTGTATTGTTCAAAACTGTTATTTGTGCTTTAGATTTATAGATGTTATAATTCAACAAAAGCTCGTAGGGCTTAATGTTTATAACCGTTGGTGAAATCATAGATTTTACCAACGGTTGTGTATGGAGATAAATCAGCAGCCTGGAAGGCTGAATGTAATTTTGGCTATTTCTACAAATACAATTTCCCCTGAAAGCTAGCTTTCATATTCATTTCTTTTTGTACAATATGACTAATTTCAAAGTTCTTTTTGCCTTGCCAATCGGGATATATTATCATGTCGTTAGGAGCTTCACTTGTAAATCGTTCTACTATAATTTCAGGATTTAAAAGCTCAAGAAATTCAACAATTATTTTCAAATAACTTGGCAAACTTATATCATAAAATAGATTTGGGCTTTGCTCATAAATTTTTTGCAGTTTTGTACCTTTAAGAACCTGCATTTGATGAATTTTCAAAGTTTTGATTGGTAGTTTGGAGATCTCTTTAGCATGATTTAGAAAATCATTTTTATTTTCGCCTGGTAATCCAAGAATTAAATGTAAACCGCAATCAATGCCCATTTTATAGGTTAAATTAACAGCATCAATAGTTTGTTGGTAAGTATGTCCTCTATTGATAAAATTTAGAGTTTTGTCAATCGTTGATTCTGCACCATATTCTATGCTAATATACTTGCCTTTGCAAACAGATTTTATCATTTCAAGCCTCTCTTTATCGATACAATCGGGACGAGTTGCTATTACTAGTCCTTTTACTCCATCGACCGCTAAGGCTTCTTTGAATTTTTGTTCTAATATGTCTATTTTATCGTAAGTATTTGTGAATGACTGGAAATATGCCAGATATTTTTGAGTTTTATATTTTGGACTAAAAAACGCAATCCCTTTTTCCAACTGTTCTTTGATACTTGCTTTGTCGTTACAATAAAATGGGCTAAAGCTCTTGTTTGTGCAATAAATACATCCTCCTGTCCCAGCTAAACCATCTCTATTTGGACACGTAAAACCTGCATCTACGGAAATCTTTTGCACTCTCGAACCAAATACCTGCTTTATGTAAGATGAATAGTCATTCCAAGGAATAGTATTTTTGTCAGTAATATCCATTTATTCTTGTTTGTTTGACTCGTCTTTAAAAGAATATTTAATCTCAATATCATCATTTTCAGTGCAATCACAATCATCATCAAATTCAGAATATGCTGCATATTCATCAATATATTTTGGAGGTCTATACATAAATGATAGTGCAATACCAACAGCTGCTCCAGCAAGATGTCCTTCCCAACTAACATTATTATTCATCGGAAAAATACCCCATATCATGCTACCATAAAGGAATACTACGATTAGAGCAATTGCCATGTGTCGTATATTTTTACTTAATACTCCGGCTGTAAATAAATATCCAGCAAAAGCGTAAATCATCGCACTGGCTCCGATATGGATATTATTTCTACCAATAATCCATGTAAACAGCCCACTTAAAACATACGACCAAACAAAGATTTGAATAGCGTTATCGTTATAAAAATAGAACAATAATGAACCTAAAACAAGAAAACTAGTAGTATTTGCGATGATGTGTTCAAATCCGCCATGCAAAAAAGGCATTGTTAGTATTCCGAACCACTGTGAGATCTCTCTTGGGCGTAAACCATACTCTGACAGACTAATATTAAGACTAATTTCAAGCAAATATATCATCCAAAATATAAATATAAAACTCGCGGGTATTACAGTAGCAAGCAACATCTTTTTTAGTTCTGTCTTGGAGTCAGTTTTTTCATTCATTTTGCAAAGTTAAATTGTTTCTGCAAGTAATACCATTTTTTTGCGAAAGTGTTCTTACAGTCAAAGTATTCCAAATTGTTAGTACATAAATCATACAAATTAAAACATCTGTCAAAATGACATAAAAGGTAAGTTGTGAAAAGCTCAATAAATATTTGGAATAATATTATACGTTAAATGACTTTATATGATTTCAATAACTCTTCCATTTCCAATTGCATCTCTTTAGCTTTCTCGCCAGCAACTTTTGCGAAGTTTTCAGTTTTATCAGCAAATATTATTCCGCGAGATGAGTTAACAAGTAAACCACATTTGCTGTTCATTCCATATTTAGCAACTTCTTGCAAGCTGCCTCCTTGGGCACCAACGCCGGGTACAAGTAAAAAATGATTAGGAACAATTTTTCTAATATCTTCTAGCATTTCTGCTCTTGTTGCACCAACTACATACATCATTTTATTTTCATCTGCCCATTCCTGCGATTTTGTTAGTACTTTCTCAAAAAGTCTCGTATTCCCTTCTGCAAAATACTGAAAATCGTCTGCTCCTTTATTTGAAGTTAATGCAAGTAAGATTACCCACTTGCCATCATAACTTAAAAATGGACTTACAGAATCTTCTCCCATATAAGGAGCCACAGTAACAGCATCAAAATTCATGTTTTCAAAAAATGCTCTGGCATAAAGATTTGATGTGTTTCCAATGTCGCCCCGTTTAGCATCTGCAATAATAAAAATTTCTGGATAATTGTTACGAATATAATTTACGGTAAGCTCAAGAGATTTCCAACCTTCGATACCAAGACTTTCGTAAAAAGCCAGATTTGGTTTGTAGGCAATTGAGTACTCAGCTGTCGTATCAATAATTGCTTTATTAAATTCAAAAACAGGTAATTCCGATGCCTTTAAATGTTCTGGAATTTTTTTAATATCGCTATCAAGACCAGTACACAAAAAACTTCTTTTTGCTTTAATTTGTTCAAATAGCTGAATATAATTCATAATTTAATTTTTAAAGTAAAAGTAAAAAAAAAGCTTGTCTGCACCTAAGCAAACAAGCCTTTTTTATTAGTTTTTATCAAACCTTATTTCATAAGATTGATTTTTGTTGTAGTAACATCGTTATCAATAACAACTTTAACGAAATATGTTCCGTTTGCGTGTCTTGACATATCAATTGCATTAAATTCATTTGTATTTTCTATTGACTCAACTACCTGTCCCATAATGTTTAAAACTTGAACATTAGCACCTTCTACACCTTCGATATTCAATATACCAGTTGATGGGTTAGGATAAATAGACATTTGAGTTGTAACATTTAATTGTGTAGCACTAATTGGATCACCATAATAGTCACCATAATTTAATCTAATTGCAGGGCCACCAGCATAGTTAGAAATAGGATTCCATTTTCCAGCATTAGTTCCAGTAGTAAATTTCCAATAAGTACTAAATGCACTATGGTTATTTGCATTAGATTCTCCAATATAAATATCTCCACCATTGTAATACAGATTTATACCAACAAGAATATCTCTATATGTTTCACCTGCTTCAAAGGCAATAATATATTCATTCAAGAATTCAATGTTCAACCAAGATCCACGATCAGCTTCTGTAATATCAACTAAATCTGATTGAGATACTGATTCCCAAGGATTCTCACCACCAACATATTCCAATATTTCACATTGAATAAGAGAACCAGCAGTTGATAATGAATCAATAAATACATCGACAGTTCTAACAGTATCACCATAAAGAACAAGAAAGTTAGCTCCAATACCATCACCATCTGAACCACCGTTACTCCAATTTGCAGCAGTCATACTACCAGTCATATCATCAGCTTCACGAGAGAAAGTGTTTTCTGAAACATAAAAATACGCAGTAGCTTCGTTATCTTCAGGAGTATTGTCAACATTAACTTCTGAATCTTCTGAAAATGCAGTAAATTCAACTGAATATTTTCCAAGTTTAGCTGGAGTTGGAAGTATGCAATCAACCTCAATCATATCAAGTGTGTCTGCTCCTGTATAACCAAGTAGGTCACCTTCAACAACCTCATCAAAAATAAGAGTATATTGAGGGTCATAAACTTTTACGTTTACTTTTGGTGTAACAATTGCAGAACCATTATTTTTAAGGCTAATATTAAACCATAAGTAAGCACTGTCAGCTGCAAATTGAGCTGCAGGAATTTGAGAGTAATGTGAAGAACCATGATATACAAGGAATCCAGCATATTGAGGATCATTATAGTCAGTATATTGGAAGAAGTTTACTCTTGTATCATCAATTACTAAATCGTAAGCAGGACCACTAGAAAAATCATACATTCTGATATTATCAATCATCCATGCCCAAGATGAAGGGTAACTCCAATCATCAAAACTAGCATCTGAAGAATGTCTAAAACGAAGAGAAACATTCGCTTGGTTAGCACAACCAGGTAAACCTACTGAATATTCACCATAATTAAATCCCATATCATCAAGTTCAGCAACTTTGTTAACAGCAACACCTGCCCATGTATTTCCAGCATCTAAAGAGTACTCAACAACACAATCAAAAAAACTAGGATTTGAAGCACGATAGCTATTATAGAATGTCAAAGAAGGGATATTAACAGTACTTAAGTTAAGATTATCAAACTGTATCCAAGCATCAAAAGCTGCTTGTCCAGTACCAGGCATTGTACAGCCTGCAGGTAATTGTGATAGTGGAGTTTCTCTATCTCCAGCAATATCAATATAAGCATAAGTTCCAGGACCTTCCTCAGCCTCTTCTAAAAGGTAATCTAAAGAAAACACCCACCAACCAGTGCCGTCAGCATTTACTGGTCCCCAATAACATGGTCTTGAAGAATCATCACCAACAATCCAATCTTTTGTTGTTCCAGTTGCATGAGACATTGTCCAAGTTGGAACAGCCTCATCAAAAGTAACCTGCCAAACTGGCTCTAAATCATCTTTAGCCTGATTAACATCTAATACTACACTGCTGAAATTAGCCTTTTCATTTGTGGCTTTTTCAAATTGAACCACTCCTTGAGCATAACTAAAAGCAATAGTCATGCAAAAAATGGTAAAGAGAATTGTAATTTTTTTCATAATAATTTAAATTAAATTAGTGTAAATTTTTAAATAATCGCATTTGGTACAAAAATAGCACTTTATTTTTAATAAAAAAAACATTTAATTGTTTTTTCTTAAACTTAATAACTCATATTTCCTCAAAAAGGTTGCATGTGCAGTAGTTTTTGCAATAAAAAAGCCTATTTTCCCATCTAAAAGGCCAAATTTAAAGAAAAAAACCACAATAAATCGCATAATGCTACTTAAATAAGCTAAAAGAATGTTAGTCTTTTTTCCTTTCCGAAAATCGCTTTTAGCATTTAATTTACTGAATTTTGTGGCTTGAGCTAAATGTTCCTCCTTGGAATTATATGTAAAATGTAAAAGGTCTCCCGATAAATGTGTTAATTGGGGATTCTCTTTAAAAACTATTTTTTCATGTATTTCACCTTGCCATTGTCCAAATTGTTTGTTCCAGATTCTAAGTTTTTTATCAGGATACCAACCACCATATTTAATAGGCTTGCCACAATGGTGATTTAAACGATTAAATGTGTATGCTTTGTTGTCGTTATTATTAAAACAAATTTCATTTATTGATTGCAACAACTCCTTAGATAAAATTTCATCTGCATCTATAGATAATATATAGTTGTTTTTCGCAAATTGATTTCCATAGTTTTTTTGTGAACTATAATCAAGAAATGTGTTTTGAATAAATTTTACTGGAAATTCCTTACAAATCAATTCAGTATCATCGTTTGAGCCAGAGTCTATTAGAATAATGTCGCTACTTATATCTTTAACCGACAAAAGACATTTTGCAATGTTTTTAGCTTCATTTTTTGTAATTATTACAACACTCAAGTTTTTCATGCCACAAATATAAAAAAAAGACCAATAATTTAATAATTAACAACTAAGTAAAATGTGCTATATAATTCATAAGTAAAGACAAATTTAATAGTTTTCAGCAGATGGACTTTTTAATTATCACAATTCAATAAGCACATAATAATAAGATATTCAAAACAATAAAGATAGTTTTCACGTTTAACTAATTAATTAGTCTTTGCAAGAAAACGCCAAATACTGCGTTACCCTCGTGTTGAAAACAGTTATTTGCAAAAGCAAACGCCTTGATTTTCAACACTTAGAAAGCCTTGTCTTTGACGTTTTCTTATCAAAGACTTAAAAATAAGGAGTTTTAGCTGCGCTGAGCTGAGCCTGTCGAAGTAAGCTCGTAAACTCGGTTCTTGCAGACTCTAATTACAAAAAGTTAAATTATGACTACATTAAAATATAGGACACAATTTTTAAATAATATTAAAAAAACTACTACGTTAATTTTACTACTGATATTCTCACTCAATATTTATTCACAAGATCCAAATTCAGCAGGTGCAGCAATTGAGGGTATTATAACTGATTTTAGTAATAATATTAAGATTGGAGAAACAATTATTTTTGAAAACAGTGCAACTAATCAGGTTTATTGGGCTATAAGCGACGATACAGGCAAATTTTCAATCAAATTACCTTATCAAAACAATTACATCATAAAAGTAAAAGGTTTTAATGACGAACAATATTACACAGATTTTAGCATACCAGCTCTCGAGGCCAATCAAACCGAATTATATTTCGATATTGATATTCAAATCGAATTACCAAAACTATTTACACTTAACAATGTCTATTTTGATACTGGTAAGGCAACATTAAAACCGGCATCTTACGAAGAATTAAATAATTTGTATGAATATCTTAGTTTAAAAAAAACGACTATAGTTGAAATTGCTGGACATACTGATGATATTGGTTCCAACGAACTAAACATGGAGCTTTCTCAAAACAGAGCAAATTCTGTTCGTAATTATCTTATCCGTAAAGGTATTTCTTCGGATAGAATTATTGCTAAAGGTTATGGTGAAACTCAGCCAATAGCACCAAATGACAGTAATGAAAACAGAGCAAAAAACCGCCGAACAGAGGTAAGAGACTGTCAAACAACAAACTAATCATTTCGATTTATTCTTTTACTGTTTTTCTCATGTATGGTGTTTGAAAGATTCTCCATCATCTGTTGAGTTTGATTTGAGGATATGACTGAAAAGTGAAACGATTAGCATTTTCCCAATCATAAAGCCAACCTTAGTACATGACAAAAATTAGTAATCAATTATAAACTCAGAACAACTGACCCCTTAGGATTTATGATGATACCATTTTATAGAAAATGGTAAGATTTGAGTCAGGGAATTTGGTTTCAGTATCGCTCATCGCCGTGCATAACTTCTCTAAAATAGCATCGTC